>CAZSFH010000001.1:0-54733 GCA_964606115.1 uncultured Planctomycetia bacterium
TGCAACTTAACGTTGCATTATCTTTCATCAAGGGGTTGCTTCCTCGAAAATCCTTACAGCCACCCGCACGTAGTGCGTTGGAGGAAATGAATGCCTTAATGGCATTCATTCCTTCAACACGAAGAACTGAGGATCCGAATTTCTCGCGTTGTCATGCTAAAAACCTCATATCACCCGGAAGGAACTACCACCGATGAGCATATTTAACCGGGCGGAGATAGTTCACGAGAACTTTATGAACCACCTGCGGAACCGATCCGCGCCGAACGTTTTTTCTCCAGGTCCCACTCAGGCGGTCGATCAGGAAACCGATCTTACCTGGGCGCGGGCCCGGCAGATGTTTGAGAGTCAGCTGGCGAGTCGGCAGGTGGATATCGTGGCGCGGGAGATGAAAGAGGAAGGAACCGGGTACTATACCATCTCGTCCGCCGGTCACGAAGGCAACGCGGTGTTTGCGGAGGTTCTTCGGCACGACGATCCGGCGATCGTTCATTATCGATCGGGTGCGTTCATGCTTCACCGGGTGTTTCATCACCTTGGGGAACGTCCGCTGTACGACTTGATGCTTTCGATCACGGTGTCAGCTGAGGATCCGGTCAGCGGGGGGCGGCACAAAATATTCGGTGATCCCGATACGTTCGTGCCGCCGCAGACCTCGACGATCGCTTCCCATCTGCCCCGTTCGGTGGGCATGGCGTTTTCCATCGATCATGCCGGACGGATGGAGGCCGATATCGACGTCCCCGACGACGCCATCGTGGCCTGCTCGTTCGGGGACGCCTCGGTGAACCATTCCGTGTTTCAGGGGGCGCTTAATTCCACTCTTTGGGCTGGGAGGAAATCTCTTCCGGTCCCCGTTCTCTTGATCTGTGAGGACAACGGCTGGGGGATTTCCGTTCCGACGCCGGATGGATGGATCGAACAGCAAATGAAGAGTCGACCGGGGTTGACGTATGTTTCCTGCGATGGTCGGGATCTGCGGGACACCTATGAAACCGCACGGGAGGCCGTATCCTACGTACGGTCCGAACGTAAGCCGGTGTTTTTGCACATGAAGACCGTCCGATTGCTCGGCCACTCCGGCGCGGACCTGGAGCTGGAGTATCGGAGCAAAGAAGCGGTGGAACGGACCGAAGAACAGGATCCGCTTCTCGCCGTCTCGGACTGGTTGATTGAAAACGGTGTGCTCACCCCCGAGGAGATTCTGGACCTCTACCGGGAAACCGGAAAACGGGTTCGGGAACTCGGTGAGAAGGCGGCGGAGACCCCTCACCTTTCGTCGGCGGACGAGGTTATGGAGCCGCTGGCTTCATTTTCCGCGGACGACGTGAAGCGGGAGGCGGACCGGTTCGATTACGAGGAGCGAAGGCGTGAGCTGTTTGGCGATCAGGAGAAGCTACCGGAGAACCGTGATCCGAATCGGCCTCTTGCGACCCAGTTGAACCGTGGCCTCTGCGACCTGCTCGCGAAATATCCGGACATGACGGTCTTTGGCGAGGACGTGGGACGGAAAGGGGGGGTCTACGGCGTGACGCAGAAACTGCAGGAGCGGGCCGGGAGCGATCGGGTCTTTGACACGATGCTGGACGAGACCACGATTCTGGGACTCGCACTTGGTATGAGTATCCACGGCCTGCTGCCGGTCCCCGAAGTCCAGTACCTTGCTTACGTGTACAACGCGTACGATCAACTCCGGGGGGAGGCAGGGTCCCAATCCTTCTTCTCAAGCGGGCAGTTTACCAATGGGCTGGTGGTTCGGATCGCTTCGTTCGGCTATCAGGAGGGGTTCGGGGGCCATTTTCATAATGACAACGGGTTCGCGGCGCTTCGTGAAATTCCCGGGATCGTGATTGCCGTGCCGTCCCGTGGAGACGATGCGGTGGAGATGCTTCGGACGTGCACGGCCATGGCCCGCGTCGACGGTCGGGTCGTGCTGTTTCTTGAGCCGATCGCCTTATATCATCGGAAGGATCTCCACGAGGAGGGGGACGGAAAATGGAACTGCTCGTTTCCCGAGCCGGGAACGTCTACTGCGCCCGGGGAACCTCGAGTGTACCGGGAAGGCGATGGCCGTGATCTTACGATTCTGACATACGGCAATGGCGTTCCGATGTCACTGAACACGGCACGCCGGCTCCGGGACCGGGACGGGATCGGAACGCGGATTGTGGATCTCCGCTGGCTTGCTCCTCTAAATCGGGAGGTGCTTGTGAAAGAAGCGAGTAACGATCAACCACTTCTGATCGTCGACGAAGCCCGGCGAACCGGTGGTCCGTCCGAACAGATCATGTCCATCCTGGTCGAAGAGCAGCTTTCGAACAACACAGTTCGTGTGGCGTCGGAGGATTGTTACGTTCCCACCGGGCCCGCTTCCGATGAAATTCTGGTGACGGAAGAACAGATCGAGCGTGTTGCGGAAGAGCTTCTACGAAGCGGCTGAAAAAAACCTCGCCACCTCAGCATCGTTATTTCGGTGAACGTCACGGATCTTTTGAAACAATGCCGAAGAAGGGGATTGCTCATGAAAATGACATGGTGAGTCCTTCGAGGACTCCGTCATTCAGTTGAAATAGAGATCCCCATGTTCGGGTTCTTCGTGGACGGGCCGTTTGCGGTGTCACTTCTTCCCCGGAGCCCGCTTTGGGGCTTCTTCATCGAACAAGCTTGCACGAGGATCATTTGCGAAGAAGAAAGAGTGCGGATTTCTCCCGTTGTTATGATAGGAGAAGAATTTTTATCGTACCCTCGAATATCGTAAAATCAACGTTGCGCTGGAGATAATCTTCGGTGATCAGCTGGATTGCGTCATGTAATGAGGGGACATTCCACCCGCGGATTCGAGATGTTCCTGGACGAGACGTCGGACGAAAAACACTCGAAGCCTCCCACAAATCATTCTGGAACCTTTTCCACCGGGGTGGTGGTTCTGCTGGCGAGCCTGTTTCTCATTACGACCTACGGGAAAGCTCATTTCCAATGGAGCGTAGGACGAGCGGTTGGACTCCGGACGAATGAAGTCCTGTTCGATTACGAGTACTGGCGTTTTTTCTCCTACATGTGGTTCCACGATTCCCTGTTTTTGCTGGTGGCCTGTCTGACCGGGCTCTATTTTCTCGGGCCGCCGGTGGAGCGGGAATGGGGGGGGACTGCTTTTTGTTCGTTTCTCTTCTTCTGTTCTTTTGTGGCCGGACTGGCGTCGTTCCTGTTTGCCGCTCCGGAGACCGGTTTGCTTGGAGTGACGGGTGCAGTGCTCGGCCTGTGCGCCGCCAATCTGATGCTCTGTCCCGACCGCACTCTTCTCAACCTGGTTCCGGCCCGGTACGGGATCTGGGCGGCCGGGGCTCTGGTTCTCCTGATTCATTATTACGTGGGCCGTTCCGGGGGGGATCCGACCGCGGCGTTTTCTCAGGTTGCTGGAGCTCTTGCGGGCTGGATCTGGATCGTTATGATTCCGGTTGTGGAAGGATGGTGGGAACGCTGGCGGGCGTACCGTCGCCGGCAGCGCCGGAAAGAACGGGCACGTATGCGGCGAAATGTCGAAAAGCTGCTTGAAAAAATTTCCGATGAAGGAATGGATTCGCTCACCGCTCGAGAGAAAGAGACCCTGCGAAGGGCGAGCGAGATTTTTGACGACGTGAGAGATTGGTGATGGGTGTTCGCTAACGAAGTGAGGAGGTCCAGCAGTTTCCCGGATCGGTTGGTCCTTTTGTTTGGTTGGAGCTCGGGCATGATGTTTTTCGTTCAGGCGTTTTCGAAGGGAGGGGCTTCGTGTGGGAAACACGTGATGACAGACCTGAATCCCCGGTCCGACTATGTCTGAGTTGAGGAAGGGGGGATCATGGAAGCGGCCTGTTGACCCACCCACATGGATGCTGTAATCCCGTGGCCTTCAAGTCCCGCCACCCAGTATAATTTGTTTCGATCCGGATCTTCGGAGATGAAAGGAATACGGTCCGGAGCGCGGGTGCGGTGACAAAACCAGTAATCAGCAACGGTAATATCGGCGAACTGTGGATAATGCTTCTGAAGCTCACGTTTCAGCATCGAGGGCGGATCTTCGACGTCCGGTGGTGTTCCCGGAGGGACCCGGTGATTGTCACAGACGCTGAGAAGGGTGCGATTTTCATAATGCCGGAAGTAAATGTTGTGGACTGCGTCCCAGTAGAAGCCGGTTTCAGGGGGAAGGAGATTCTCGTCCGCCACGAACAGGTAACGTGCATAAGGGACAAGCTGTTTAGATTCGGCCCCAAAAAGAGAACCCACCTGTTCCGCCCAGGCCCCCGCAGCGTTCACCACGTAGTTTGCCCGGTAGGTGGAATTCTCCGTGTCGATACGCCAGGAGGAGGAGTTCCGGGATACGTCCTGAACCTTTTCCTGGAACCGGACCGGAATACCTTTTCTTGACAGTTCTCGTTGAAGCGCCTCGAGCAGCCGGTCGGAATCAATCAGACCGTCTTTTTCAAATGCTTGCCAGGACGCACCGGATGGGACGTTGGAGGGTTTCAGGGAGGCGGGCACCGACGACGGATCTCGTTCATGCCGTCCCCCCCAGGGTTTCGGGTCCTGGTTGAGGGATTCCGCTTTATCCTCCGGAAAAAGAAACAGGGATTCACAGTCCGTCAGGAATGAATTCTTCGATTCATCGTCGAACGCCCGGAGACGGTGAACTCCGGAAGCGATGTTTTGCCGCATCGTCTGAACCGGGTGGAAGTGATGGATCATCCCGGAATTTTTACTGGAGGCATGTGGACCCAGGTCGGGTTCTTTCTCAAGCACCACGACCGGAGCTTTGCGGTTTTCGGGCGGATTGAGATGATGGGCCGTGGAGAGTCCGGCCACGCCCGATCCAATAATGAGAATGTTCGTTTGCTTCATGGTCTGCGGCGTTCCGGTGAGAGAGGAAACAGGAAACACGTTAGAAGGTAATACATGTTAACGACGGTTTCAATTTGCTTATAATAAGGATTCTCCAGCAGGATGACGCGTTATTAGAGGGTTTTGTCGATGGCGGAAGCAATAACGACCGGTTCGATTCGGCTTGATCACATACTTGGTGGGGAAGGGGTCCCCTCGGGGACCATTGTAGAGGTATTCGGAGGCCCCGACGCCGGGAAATCCTCGTTTGCGCTTCAGCTTGTACATTCGGTTCAATCCAGGTCGGACGGTGGGGAAGCGGTGTATATCGATACGGAACACGCCCTGGATCCCGGCTATGCAGATCGGATCGGAGTGGATCTTGATTCCCTGGTTTTTTCTCAGCCGGATTCCGGGGAGCAGGCCCTCGATATCGCGAGGAAAATGGCGGAATCGGGGGCGGTCAAGCTGATCGTCATCGACTCCGCGGCGGCTCTTGTTCCGGAAAAGGAGCGGGAAGAACGCTTCGACGAGGATCGCGACATGCGTCAATCAAAGTTGCTCGCACGGGGGCTTCGCCGGCTTGCTCCTCGAATCGAACAGGCCGGTGCCGTGTTACTGTTTACCAATCAGCTCCGAACGCGTGTTGACGCGAGCTTCGGGCCGGATGAAACGACCCCGGGTGGAAACGCACTTAAATTTTACACCTCCATTCGGATTCGGATGGATCCGGAGGAGCCGATTGAGAAGGGCGGTCAAATGGCCGGTACGCGGGTACGGATACAGGTGGTGAAGAACCGGACCGCTCCGCCGAACAGAAGTGTCGTTGTGGATTTATTGTATGACCGTGGAATTTGTCCGTACGGTGATCTGCTGGATGCCGGTCTCCAGGAAAAGATCGTTCAGTCTGATCCCTCTTGGACGTTCCGGGGTGAACAACTCGGAACATCCCGGGAGGAGGTTCGTCGACGCCTCGAATCATCGGACGATCTCCGGACGGCGCTGAGGGAGGAGGTGGTGAAAGCGTATTCGCAGGTCGAGGATTGATAAGCCTCCTAGCTTAGTCAGATCTTCCTCGACGATGCACGGACGGCATCGCCACCGGCGGACTCCGCGCTCTTCGACGTAACTCGTTTCGCTGACGTGGCGGGGGTTTTCAGTACTCTCCTGGCGCCGTGAGAAGAGGGATGAACGATCAATCCAGAGGTTCGGGCTCCGGCCAGCTGTTTTCAACGCGTTCGATGATAATCGGGCAGGCATCACTGAGGTTCTGGAGGAGCGGTTTCAATCGGTTTCCGGCCAGCGTGGAAAGCTCTTCAAGTTGTTCATCTTTGATGATTTCCTCGACGTCGTTGATGATCCGTCGTAGTTGATGAGCGAGGTCCTCGACCGAGGTGTCGTTCACCGTGACCCCGTCCAGGTCGATTTCGGACAGAAGCAGAATATGATTGATCGTGTCAATATATTGATGGAGGTGGGACATAACGGCCTGGAGGTGTTTGAATCCGTCTTTTTTCTCCCCTCTCCCGAGTTTTTCGATGGTTTCGTCGGTAAACTTGAGGAGTTCGTCGAACTGCGGCTGCAGTTCATCCAGGGTCTCCCGGCTCATCTCCCGGGGAGAAACCAGCTGAACATCAAGCTTATCAAATTCGTTGATGGGTTCGTCCCCAATCTGTTTTTTCCATTCCGGCCAGGCTTCCTCGCCGTCCAGTTCGAAACTCTGGACCCGGTAACCGTTCGACTGGACCTGTTCGTCAATCGATTCCAGCGTATCAGCCAGGGTATCCGAAGGGTCGGTATCGACCGGATTTTCGTGTCCGTCGACGGTGATCTGCATGGTTGGAAGGAGGATTCCTGAAAACGGTCGCAGCGAAAATTCAGTTATACCGGGTTACGGCTGAATTTTTCGCTTCAGTTTTTGAGCCTTTTCGCGAAACTGGGTGTTCGGATAATTCTGAAGGAGCGTGTTCACAATTTTGCGTGCCTCCTTCTGGTATTTCGATTTCTTTTCCGCTTTCGTTTCATTCAGGGAAAGTTCGGCGAATGATTTTGCTGCCCAGTAGAGCGAACGCTGTGTTTCGGTCGAATCGCCGCCGGATTCCGGTGTGTACTGAATGACGCCCCGGAGGAAATGAAGGAGGGCCTCTTTGAGGATTTTCACATTTTTCTTTTTGGCTTCTTCGCTTTCCGCGTTCTTTTTGTATTCCGTCTGAAACAGGATTCGTCCGAGACCATTATGAGCACCGGCTCGCGCCGATTTGGTGAGCCCCTTCTGGGATCCGGACAGAATCGATTCGTACTGGGTCCGGGCCCGGGTGAGGTCTCCGTTTTCCATGTGGCAATTCCCCAAACCGAGTCGTGCTTTGTTTTCGATGGCCGGGTCTTCGCTATCCGTGGCATCCTTAAACTGATCCATTGCCTCCTCACAGTCTCCCTGGTCCGCGGCGATCTTTCCCCGTAAATAAGCAGCCTGAGATTCCGCCCGGTCCCCTCCTCGCTTGACCATTTCATTCACTTTTTCGAGTGCTTTCTGTTTTTGACCGAGATCCATGGCAATGGAAATGGCCTGTTTCATCGCATCCGTCCAGTCTCGATAACGGGGAAACCGTTTCGTTGCTTCGTCAAGAGCCTTGAACGCTTGCTCATACTGTTCTCTTGAACTCGCGTGGTGATAAAGGATTTTTCCTTTCAGATAGGCGGCTTTCTGGATGAACAGCGATCGGGCTTTGCCCTTTTTCATCATTTGATCCAGCAGCTTAACGGCCTGTGAGAGATTTTTTCGCTCCCGGTATAGCTTCTGAGCCCGCGAATAAGGATCGGGTACGTTACCATACTTGATGCGATTCACCTTGCTCCAATCATATTCTTTGGTGTCGAGGGGGTTCCCCTGGCTGTCCACCCGCTGCCAGATAAGTTTGTTGGGCGTCTCCTTCCGGACGATGCCATTTTTTGGACTGCTTTCGCCTTTCAGGTAGAGCTGATCTTTGGCCTCAGCCCCTGCGATTCCGGCGAAAATGAAGATGAAACAAAGGGCGAGGGCAAAACAGTTAAGATGATGCGTTCTGGCTGTGAACATAGGAGTTACGGGTATTGAAGTCATTTCTCGTCGAGGAGAGCCGCGGGGTGTTCATCAAAACGGCATTCTTCAAAACGTTTCTCCAGCCGTTTCGTTCAATAGATGACGGATGATGTTTTCATTCATCCCCCACGTATTACGCGACTCTATGCTAACGAAAAGAAGAACAGAGATCAAGATTGATGGAATTGTCACGGTTCTCAGAAATGAAATCCATTTACAGATCGAGTAGTATAATGGCCATGACCCACTGTCAGGACGCTGTGTCGATGTGATTTCATTTGGTTCTGTATCCGGTAGGATCACTCATATTGGGGATTGAACATGATCGAATCCAAAGCATCATCGTTTCCGAGCGTTGTCGTTCCGGCGAGTACCTCCAATCTCGGTCCCGGGTTTGACTGTTTGGGTGCGGCCGTCGATCTGTTTCTTCGGGTCCGTACCGCTCCCACGGATCGGGAGAACGGTGTTCGGCTTGAGTATCAGGACGGGAGGGGACCGGACGTCGAGCCGGAGGAAGACCTTCTCTATAAAGGGCTGAAACAAGTTCTCCGGAAAGAGGACGCGAAGGAGCCCAGCTGGATCCTGAACGTGGAATCGAATATTCCGACAAGCGGAGGGCTCGGTTCCAGCGCGGCCGCCTCAGCGGCCGGGCTTGCTCTCGGCGCGCACATCGCGGGTATCGAGCCGGAGGACGATTGGCTCTTTGAAGAAGGATTTCGTCTGGAAGGGCACCCGGACAACATCGCGCCGTCGGTATACGGGGGCATCACGATTTCGTACGTCACCCAAAACGGGCCGGGGACGGTGCGGATTGCTCCGGAGTTCCCCGCTGAACTGATCCTGATTCGCTCCGATGTTCAGGTAGAAACCCGTGAAGCCCGGGAGCGACTTCCGGGAACGGTGGATCACGAAGATGCCGTATTCAATCTCACCCGTACTGCTTTGCTGGTTCATGCACTTGAAAATGGTCGGTTGGATCTTCTTCAGGAGGCTATTCAGGATCGGATTCATCAACCCTACCGGGCGAAATTAATTCCCGGTGGAGGCGAAGCACTGAAGGCCGGCTATGAGGCGGGAGCGCTTGGCATCTGGATTTCCGGAGCCGGTCCGACGATCGCCTGTCTCGTCAAGGATGGAGATCGGACCCCGGTACGGACCGCCGCGGAGAAGCTACGTGAGAACGGACACGAGATCAGGGTACAAACGGTCAATTCCGATTCGCGAGGCCTTCGTGTGTCGACAGCGGATTGATGACCGGTTTCGGCCTCAGCAATGACGGCCCGGGGTCCTGGTCATTTGTATCAAACTTTTCAGATCCGGTCTATTTAGACCGGGTCTTTCTATTCCGGAGGCCAGATCAGCGAGGTAATGGAGGAGAGCACCAGCACGGACGAAATCACGCCCAGGGACACTTCGACCGGTATGTGCACATGAAAGGCCTGGCTGATCAACATTTTTATACCGATAAACACGAGCACGAAGGACAGGCCGTAGTGCAGGTGGTGGAATTTTCGCATGACCCCGGCGAGTGCAAAGAACAGAGCTCGTAAACCCAGGATGGCGAGAATGTTAGAGGTATATGCCATAAACATAAATAGTTCGTAGGAATCGCCTTTTTCGCTCTTGAGCTCCTGCAGCACGCCAATAACCGCCGGAATCGAGTCGATGGCGAAAATCACATCCGTGGTCTCGATTGCAATGAGAACGACGAAGAGAGGGGTTGCTATGACGGTTCCCATTCGGAATATGAAGAAGTCCTCGGACCGGATCCGTTTTGCAACGGGTACGAACATCCGGAAAATTCGGATGACGGGATTTTTGTCCGGATCGTATTGTTTCTCTTTTTCGAACGCCAGTTTAATCCCCGAAAAGATGAGTAACAGCCCGAACACGTACAGCATCCAGTCGAATCTGCTGATCAGGCTGACGCCAAGGTAGATAAACAGTGCACGGAGGACGATGGCCCCGAGAATACCCCAGAAAAGAACTTTATGCTGGTATTTTGCCGGAACCTTGAAGTACTGAAAAATCAGAAGGAAGACAAAAATATTGTCCACGCTGAGGGATTTCTCGACCAGGTATGCAGTGAGAAACTGTATGGCCAGATGGCCGTTGCTGAGCCCGACCTTCGGCCAGAAATCGTCCACGTAAAAATACAGACCGAGGTTGAAGAGCAAGGCCGTACCTATCCAGACGGCCGTCCAGAAAAGAGCTTCACGTATGGAAACAGCGTGGGTTTCTCGATGAAAGATCCCCAGATCCACCGCCAGGAGGAGAAGCATCACAGCGTTGAATCCGATCCAGAGGTAGGTGGATGGTTCCATAAGGGGGCATGCGGAATAAAAACCTCGAAACGTTCGTTTATTTGTTGTAAGATTTTATGTTCTTTCACGCCGCTTCTCAATTTCTTTTTTTGTTGGAGGAATCCCATGAGAAGATTGCGACATTCACTCTGTTCGTTTGCCCTGCTCGCTGCACTCGTTATGGGCCTGATGGCTTCCGCATCCGTTCAGGAGGTTCACGCCCAGGAAGATGCGGAGACGTTTTCGGTGGATAAGGTTCATTCCTCCGTGCTGTTCCGGGTCAAACACGCCAATGCATCATTCTTTTTCGGACGGTTAATCGATGTAAGCGGCACCATTCAGTACGACCGGGACAATCCGTCCAACAGCAGCGTGAACCTGACGGTTCAAACCGAGAGCGTACGGACGTTTTCCAAGAAGCGGGATAATCACCTGCGCAGCCCCGATTTTTTTAACGCCAAGCAGTATCCGACCATTTCGTTTAAGAGCACATCCGTGAAGCCGGTGGAAGGTAAAGAGAACCGGTTCAAGGTCACCGGCACATTCTCGTTACACGGCGTTACGAAAGAATTGACCATTGACGTCGAAAAGACGGGTGAAGGAAAGGGACCCGAAGGTAATCCGAGAATCGGATTTTACTCGACCTTTACGATCGACCGAACCGAATTCGGAATGTCAAAATATGCGGATTCCGGCATGATCGGAAAAAACGTGAAGTTGTATATCAGTATCGAGGGCGTCAAGAAATAAACAATTAAAGTCCGAAGCATTCTTTTTCGAGTTTTCGGTCCCGGCGGAAACTTTCGATTTTTGGCCGGAGATGGTTGATGGTTGCTCTTATACTGAAGACCGTTGGCGTGGCGGTGTTGATCACCGCCGTTCTGCTAACGCTTTCCTGGAAACTCTGGGACCGATCCGCGGAGGTAGGTTCCGCCGGAAAAGCCGGCGCAGCGGCTGCGTTCGTGCTTGCGTTCGGAACGGGTTATTGCCTCGTGAACAACGGAATCCCACCCTTCCCGCCCGATCAGGACACGATCAATTGGATTCCGTATATCGCGCTGCTCGCGGGGGGTCTCGGGAGTGTACACGTGTTCTGGTCCGGGCCCTGGTGGGTCCGCTGGGGACTCCGTCTGTTGCTGGTAAGGTTCAGTTTCTGGCTTGTTATGGAGCCGATTATTAATGAAACGTGGACGTCCCAGGAGTCCATTCTCTGGGCATGGGGTTGGGATGGGTCCGTGTTATTTCTGTGGTGGGGAATCGAGGAGCTCGAGAAGCGGAGCCATGGATCTGTGGTGCCGTTTTTATTCTTGATTTCTGGTACGGCGGGGAGTCTGTTGTTAATCAGCAGAATTGATTACGCCTCGATGGCTCAGCTGGTGGGCGTCTTCTGTGGCATAACCGGCGTGTTTGGGGTGGCAACCCTCTGGAAAAAGAATGCGTCCGTCGGACGAGGGGTGGTTCCGTTGCTGGTTCTTTTGCTGCCGCTCATGATGGTGACGGGTTCGGCGTTTTCGTTTGGAACGATGAAGGCCCGGTGGTCGTATCTGGCTCTTGGATTTGTTCCGCTTTCCGGCTGGCTTGGTTGCCTTTCCCTGTTTTCGGAGTGGAAGAACTGGCAAAAGGCGCTGGTCAGCGGAATTTCAGGATTCTTATTGACCATGCTCTTTTTCAGTATTCCCCGTTATCAAAGTGTGGAGCCCGGGGAATCCGGTTCCGGGGGCTCATCCGACGGGCAGGATCGTGAAATAGAGGAACGGGAGTCGGGCGATCCGTATGGTGACGATTATGGTTATGATTAGTTGCTCCGAAGAAATGCAGGCACTACGGTTCTGTCTTTTGATGGCGTTTTTTTGGGCGAGTCTCTTTTTCTCTGGAAATTTTGAAACGAGCATCAGCGCACAGGTCGATTCGGGCGGGTCGGCCCCGTCCGAAACGTCCGGGGAAAACGGACCGGCACCCTCGAATGAAACGTATTACCAGAAGCTCCTTCGAAAAGCGAGAACCGGTTCGGTTGCCGAACGGGCGGCCGCTATGAAGCGGCTCGGCCGGATCGGTTTTCCCAGTGCGCTTCCGGTGTTGCGAACAAACCTTGACGGATCGGAGAAGCGTCTCCATCCGGTGGCGCTGGAAGCTGCCTCTCGAGTCGAACACCCCGAAGCCCTGCGGCTTCTGGTGAAACAATTGCTGTCCATGGATCCGATTCGTTCATCGAAAGCGGCCCTGCACCTGGTGAACCGGTTTCCGGAGAAGTCGATTCCGGAGTTGCTGAAGGCACTGGAGCAGGACTCGAAAGTGGTTCGGCGAGCTGCTTTTACCGCGCTCGAACACCGGACCGGATTTCGCTTCGGGTTTGAACCCGATGAGTCCCCGGAAGCACGTGAACGAGCTATAAACTCCTGGAAAGCCTGGTGGCGACGGAACCGTGATCAATCTCCGGAGACCTGGTGGCTTCGTTCACTCGAACCCGGAAACGGTCCGGTCGCTTTGACGAGGCCACGTGTTATTTCATCGATCGAACGGCTTGTTCGAATTCGATCGAAAAAGGCCGTTCCGAAACTGATTGGACTGCTGAAGGATTCCGCCGAATCGGTACGGGTGCGAGCGGTGCGTGGTCTGCGCACTCTAACCCTTCGGGAGATGGGATATAATCCGTTTTCTTCGCAGGATCAGCGAAAAGAGAAGGTGGAGGCATGGCAAAGATGGTGGAAACGGAACAATTCCAGAAGTCGTTTTACGTGGTTGATCAACCGACTGAGAACGGATGCGGCGGAACAGACTCGAGTGATGAAAGAATTATTCCGGGAGACGAAGCCCCGGCACGTCTCCCGATTGCTTCAGCTCCTGAAGTCGGATCAGAAACGGGTAGTGAGGGTGTCCCTGCGTCTGCTTCGATCGGTTACGGGACTCACCTTTGGGGCCCCGTCAAAAACGGAAAAGGGTCGTGAGGAATCGATCCGCCGCTGGAGAGCGTGGGGGAAACGGAGGGACGGAGATTCAAAGGCGGACTGGATGATGGAGACACTCCGAAACGGGAAGCAAGACGAGAATCGAAAAGCCGCAGCGATGTATCTCAAACAGGTACGAACGAAACGTGCCGTCTCGGTCCTTATTGGGGCGGGACTGACGGATCGATCCAAAGCTGTACGGGAAGAGGCGGCCTTTTCCCTTATGCTGTTGACCGGCCGCCGGCATGGATTCCGACCGGGGGACCCCGATGAAAAGAGAGCGGAGGCGGTTCAGCGGTGGGAAGACTGGTGGAGACGGAAAAGCGAAAAGTTCTTCATGAGGGGGCCGGCCGTTCAAGGGAATTAAAAAAAGGGGGTGTATACTCAGCGGCCCGTATGGTCGATCAGAACGTTGCGTTCAAAGTTTTTTTCGTTTCTCGTACAGATCATGGTCCCGGATATAATCCTGCACTTCCGAAGGGACCAGAAAATCGATAGACTTCTGTTCGCGCCGGCGGTTTCGAATCATGGTTGAGGACACGTGGAACCGTGCACTGTCCTCGGATTGAAAAATGATACGGTCTTTCCCTTTTTTGGCGATTAACTGCTTGACTTCTTTCGGTACTCTTTTGGGATTGGGATCACGACGGGCGACGTACAGGCGACTTGCATCCAGAATTTCCCCGGGGGCCTTCCAGTTGTGGAATTCTTTCAGGTTGTCGGAACCGATAATGAAGTGCAGGTTCCAGCTGGGGTTTTTCTCATTCAATTCCTGCACCGTATCCACGGTATACGACGGCCCCTCACGGTTCATGTCGATGAGGTTGACCTGAAAATGAGGGGTTTCTTTGAGGGCCAGTTCGACCATAAGCATCCGGGATTCCGCGTCGGTAATTTCGCGGTCCTCCTGCCGCGGGGAATTTCGATACGGGCAGAACAGCACCCGTGCCAGTTCACACTGGACCCGTGCCTCGTGGGCGACCAGCAGATGACCGTTGTGGATCGGATCAAAGTTTCCACCAATAACACCAACGTTGAACTGTTTCTTAACAGGCATTTAAAAGTTTTTATAAACTGAAAGACCACTCACGCTCATCTGGTTCGACCGATGAGATCAATAACGATAACCCCGGTGAATCGAATATTCGCTGATATAATCTTAACAATGCCAGAAGCCGTTTTTCAACAAAATTTGGACGTCCCGGTTGTCGACGGAGGTTGTCAACGGGGAGCTTCTGCATTCGGTTTAATCAACCGGAGGAATCGATTATAAACGATCATGATCGGTGTATGACCTTTTTAGATTTTTAACATGAATATTGTTACCGCTCTCCAATCCGAGGCACAACCGCTCGTCGATTACTTCGATCTGACGGGGGCTCAGCCGGACGCTCCGTTCCAGATCTACGAATCGGAGGATCTTCGGCTGATCATTTCCGGTCCGGGGAAAGTGGCAGCGGCCTCCGCCGTCGCATATCTCGCGGGTTCAAAACAGGTCCCCCATCCCGAGCTCTGGTTGAATATTGGTGTCGCCGGACACGCCGAGCGTCCTGTTGGTGAAGCGATTCTGGCCGGCGAAGTGATAGATGAGGCGACGAAGGAAAAATGGTATCCTCAGCCGGTGTTTGACCTGGAGCTCGATCTTGAGACGGTTCGTACCGTTTCCCGGCCGGTACGGACGTTTACCACCGACGACGCGTATGACATGGAGGCGGCGGGGTTTTACGATGTGGCCCTTCGGTTTTCCACCGTCGAGCGCGTCCACGTGATGAAGGTGGTCTCGGACGGCCGTTCTCGATCGCCGGATGATGTAACGGAATCGGACGTGAAACAGCTGGTTTCGGATCGGCTCGAGCACGTGGAGCGGGTTCTTCAGACCTGCAGTGAACAACTACCTCAAGTCGGTCCACCGGCGGCGGAGGTGGAAGAGCTTCACGATTGGGTTCTGGAGTCGTGCAGTCTGAGCGTTACTCAGCAACACCGGTTATCGAGACTGATTGAACGGTGGTGCGCCGTTTATCCTGAACGGGATCCACGATCGTTTTTCGATCCTGAAAACCTGGAGGCCGGCCGGCTGATGGACCGGATGGAGGAGGAAATCGAGTCCGCTTCAATACGATACGGTTGACTTTTTGGATCGAAAGCCGAACATGATTTCACGGATATACATTGAAGAAAACGTTCGGGATCATCCACGGGTGCAATTGATCCTCGACCGATTACCCGGGGCTGATACGTTCACCGTCGACTGTTATCAGGACGTGTTTAATCGGAAATCACAAAATTTTCGACTTCAAAAGAACGATCCCGCGTTAATTCTGGCCCGAAAATTTTGTACTGTCCCCTCCGTCTTATTGTGAGCTCGGGAACCGTTACCGGTTCTTTTATTTTTCGCATATGATGAATTGCGTGTACGATTGCCGGTACTGTTTTTTACAGGGGCTGTATGAGTCCGCTCATTACGTGGTATTTGTTAATTTTGAAGATTTTTTTCGGAACATTGAGGAAACCGTTTCGTCTGACCCCGAACGGGAGGCGTACTTTTTCTCCGGGCACGTCAATGACAGTCTGGCCCTGGACCGGATTACAAAATTTTCCGAAGCCCTTCTCCCGTTTTTCCTCCAGCTGGGACGGGGATGGGTTGAGCTACGAACGAAGAGTGTACAGATTCAATCTCTTCTTGAACAGGAACCCTTCGAACGGTGCGTTGTGGCCTGGAGCATGACGCCTCCAGCCATTTCCAGAGACGTAGAACACGAGACGCCCCCGGTTCAGAAGCGGCTCGAGGCGATGTCCGATCTACAGACACGAGGATGGAATGTCGGGCTTCGATTTGATCCCGTCATTTACACGGAAGATTATCGGGATCAGTACCGCCTGTTGTTTGAAAAGGTGTTTGACGAGCTGGACCCGGAAAAGCTTCATTCGGTTACGCTGGGACCTTTTCGCCTGCCAAAAGACATGCACCAGAAGATGCGTTCCCTGTACCCGGAGGAGAAACTTTTCGCGTCGAAACTTGACGAGAAGGATGGTATGGTTTCGTATCGGGGTGAACTCGAGGAGCAAATGCTTTCGTTCTGCTCGGAACAGATTCTACGCTTCGTCTCGAAAGATCGTTTTTTTCCCGCGGTATCGATATAGACCCGGTCTGAAAAGGGAGGGGAACGAGTGGTTTTGTTATCGACAAGAAGATGAGTATTGAGCGGATCACGGACATCTTTGCACAGGTTCTCGAACAGCCGGGCGATCGTCCTCTTCTGACGTACAGGGATTCGGAGGCGGAGGAGTGGCGGGAGATGACCGTCCGGGAGTTCAGCGACGGGGTCCACCGTCGAACCCGGGCTCTCCACGACCTCGGCGTTGAGCCAAACAGTTCGATCGCTCTAATCAGTGAGAACCGCCCCGAATGGCATCTGTACGATTTTGCGATTCTCGGTCTTGGCGCATCAACCGTTCCGATTCACGCCAATCTCTCGCCGGAACAGACCGCATATGTTCTGAATGATAGTGAAAGCACGCACCTGATCGTTAGCTCGGAGAAGCTGTTAAACAAGGTGCTAACCGGAATGGAGGGTACGGGCTCGCTGGAAAAGGTCATTGTTCTTGATCCGCCCGATACCATTCCGGAGCGGGACGTGGTCGGGGAGCCGGAGATTCTGAAAAAGACGGAGTCGTATTCGAAGGACGAACTGGCGTCATTCTGGGAAGAAAAAGAGCAGGACGTCGAGCCGCATACGCTCGCGACGTTGATTTATACCTCGGGTACAACGGGTCAGCCCAAGGGCGTGATGCTCACGCATCGAAACATCGTTTCCAACCTTCTGTCGTGTTATGAAGTGATATCGTTTCAGGAGGAGGATCTTGGCTATTCTTTTCTTCCCCTGTCGCATGCGTTCGAGCGGTTAATGGATTACGCGTACCTCTACTGTGGGTCTCGGATTGCGTACGGGTCACCGGACCGAGTGATTGACGATCTGAAGGAGGTTCAGCCTACCGTTTTTGCCAGTGTGCCGAGGTTGTTTGAGAAGGTAAAATCGACTGTTGAGGAACGGCTGGAGTCCTCGGGGACGATCAAGAAGACCCTGTTCAACTGGGCGATGGAGGTCGGATATCGGGCGACCTGCTGTTATCACATCGAGGGACGTCCCGTACCACGCATGCTTGCCCTGAAACAGTGGATTGCCAATACCTTTATTCTTCGTTCGGTTCACAATGCGATCGGCGGGAACGTACGCATGGTGGTGAGCGGCGGGGCGGCCCTGGATCGGGAGGTATGTGAATTTCTGCTCGGTTTATCGATCCCGGTGGTGGAGGGGTACGGAATGACCGAGATGTCCCCTGTCGTCGCTCTGAACCGTCCTCGATCCATTCGTCCGGGCACCGTCGGACGTCCACTGCCGGAGGTGGACGTTCAAATCAAGGAGGATGGAGAGGTGATTACCCGCGGTCCAAATATGATGAAAGGATATTACCGTAAATACGACGAATCCGTGGACGCGTTACGGGACGGCTGGTTTCATACGGGAGACGTGGGGGAGCTGGATGAGGAGGGGAACCTCATTATCAAAGGGCGTGCGAAATACACCATCGTGACGTCCTGGGGGGAAAATATTATTCCTCAGCCCCTCGAACGATCGCTGCGTCAGTCACCGTTCATCGAGCATGTCATTTTGATCGGTCATAATCGAAAATTTGTATCCGCTTTGATTCAACCGGATTTCGAACACCTCACCGGCTGGGCGAATGAGAATGAGCTTTCGTGGTCCAGCCGTAATGAACTGTTGAAAAGCGACAGGCTCCGTGACCGGATGGTGGAGGAAATAGAGGATCATCAGAAAGACTGGGCGGATTACGAAAAGGTGAAAGCGTTTCGCTTGATCCCCGAGACGTTGACGGTAAAAAAAGGTTATCTGACCCCGACCATGAAAGTTCGCCGTCATATCCTTATGGACGCGTACAGAGAGGAAATAGATGAGATGTACGAGGAAGACGAGACGGAGAGCCGATCCGAATTATAGATTGGTTTGCCGCCCTCTTAGAGCAGAAGGAACTCAATCCTCGTTCGTATTCGACTTGAGAAGGAGCCGGGTCTGTTCCATCTTTCGTGAAATGGCCGGTTCAAGAGCGTCGACCTCTTTGAACAAGTCCTTTCCCGAACGGTATACGTTTAATGCTTTCTGGAACTCTCCCTTTTCTTCATGCGGTTCCGCTTTTTTGAGGAGCAATTTAAATTCGTTCAAAATTCGTTCGCGTGTTTTTCGAAGCGTCGTTTTCACCCGGGTCTTCAGCCAGGAATTGTTAAATGTTTGCTGCAGGGAACGGGCGCGTTTGAGAGCTTTTGAAAATTCTTTCTCATTCAGTAGCGACGCGATAGAGCTCTTCCGCCGTTCAAGGTATTTTTTGGCCGCACTGAGCTGAACCTTATTGACGCGCGGCCAGGATCGCGATGAACCATCTTCGATCCAGATCCGCCGCTGAAGAAACAGGTCGATCATCTTCGGCGCGTCCTCAAACGGGCCTTCCGTTTCTGTATGCTGTAGAAGAAACGGTTTATGTTTGTTCCATAGCACGTTTAGCTTACTTCGAAAGGTTTTCAGGCTTGATTGAACGGAAGAAGGGGGGGCGGAGGAAGAGGGGCGATACCGGCTGACGAGATCGCGGTATGCCGACCAAATTTTGTTTTGTCGTTCCAGAATCTTCGAGATGGAGGATTTTAGGGATTGCGCCCGGGAGGCGGCCGGTGTGTTTGGATATTGCCTCAAGAGCGAGTGTACGCCTTCAAGAGCCTGTTCGTGCTTGTGACGAACGTTCAGGTCGACGGTCCTGTTCAGCAGTTTCCGAGCTTTCTGTTCCGCCGTATTGGAGCCGGGATTATAGAACAGGAAAAGGGCCAGACCCACGAGCAGAAGAACGGCGGAGATTCGAAGGAGTTTTTTGACAAGTTCCTGACGTTCCAGCTGTTGAATCAGCTCCTTTGCACGCTCCCCCGAGCCCTTGGACTCGTCTTCTCCAGCTCCTTCAGTCCCCGTAAATTCAACGTCGACGACGAACTGACCGACCCCGCCCCTGTCATCCTCCGACAGGACGGCCCGGTCGATTTTCTCGCTGTTCAGATACGTTCCATTGGTGGAATCAAGGTCCTCCAGCTCGAACTCTTCTTCACCGATTCGTTTGATCCGGCAGTGCGTTGAGGAAACGGTATCGGATTCAAGTGTGAGGTCCGACCGGTCCGGATCACGGCCGATGATCAGTTCATCCTGATCCGTATCGGTCCATTCGTAGCGGTGTATGACAGCACCATCGGCGTTGCGAAACGTGAGCTTGAGCATGTCAGGATGATGGTTCCGTTTTTTTGACCGGAACAATACGCAGTTCCTCGACGTGAGACGGTTCAAAGATGCGGTATCCGCCTTCGTCCATCCGGAGCGTTAAACCTTTCTCAAGGCTGACGTCCTGAACCGTGCCGGTTAGCAGCCGTTCGTCCGAACGTATCTTTACACGACGGTTGATGACGGCGGAGAACCGCGACCACTCGTCGTCGATTTCGGCATGTCGGTGACTATACAGCTGACTTAATTTTTTATCAAGGTACTGGAGATAGGCTTTCAGAAGCTTATTGCGATCCAGTTGCCGGCCGGTTTGAGCCCGTATTGAGGTTGCCTCATTCCGAATTTCTTCCGGGAATTTTTCCTGCGGCATGTTGACGTTGATTCCACATCCCACCACTGCTCTCGGTCGTTTCTGATTTCCAAGCTGTTTCGTTTCCACGAGTACACCGGCAAACTTTTGAACCGATCCGGGATCCTTCTCCGGGTGACCGTACACCACGTCGTTCGGCCATCGAATTCTGGGGTCCGAATCCGTTTCCTCCCGGACGGCGTGGACAACGGAGAGGGATGCGATGACCGTGAGGTGGGGGAAGAGATGGTGACCCGGCAGTTTCGGTTTGAGAAGCACGGACACCCAGATCCCGACGTCTCCCGGACTGAACCAGTTCCGTCCGTGGCGACCACGGCCTTCGGTCTGCCGATCCGCGACGATGACCTGTCCGAGAGATCGCTTCTTGTCGTTCTCCCGCGCAAGTCGCCACGCTTCGTCCATGGTGGAATCGAGCTCGTCGTGACAGTGGATCGGAACCTGCAGATGTTTGAATTCAATTCCTTCTGTTATGGTATCGGAATCGGGATATTGATCTGCCATTGTTTCGTATGCTACGTCAACTGGAATCGGAATTGTTTTTTGGCGGGGCCTTCTCAAATTGGAGCTGCATTGAAAAATCCACGGCCGGTGCCGAATGGGTTAGGGATCCAATCGAGATTCGATCAACTCCTGTTTCAGCATAATCCTTAACATTGTTCAGATCAATTCCACCCGATGCTTCGATGCGAATGGCCTCGTCCGCGGACTCAATTCGGTCGACTGCCCGTGCCGTTTCCTTCACGGACATGTTATCCAGCAGAATGAGTTCTGGTCGGCAGGAGAGCACGAATTCCAGCTCATTGAGGGAAGACACTTCGATCTGAACCTCAACCGTTTTTTGTAGCTTCTCGACAATTGATTTCAGGTCCTGGTCCGGATACTGTTTCAACGCATGGAGATGGTTCTCCTTGACGAGCGCCATTTCGGACATGTTCATTCGATGGTTTTTCCCTCCCCCAACGCGAACGGCGTATTTTTCGAGTGTACGCCATCCGGGTGTGGTTTTCCGGGTGTCCAGTATTCGGACGTCCTGGTTGGCTACTTTTCGAACAAAGCGACTGGTCCGCGTAGCTACGCCGGAAAGGTGTTGCAGGAAGTTAAGAGCAACCCGTTCGCCCGCGAGCAGGGTCTCAACTGAACCTTCGAGTGTTAGAACGACGTCCCCCTGCCGAAACTCTCTTCCGTCGTCGTCCGATGAGAACTGGATGTTCCCGGACAGTCGGTTGAACAACTGATCGATGACGAACGTACCGGCGAGAACCCCCGCTTCGCGAGCGATGATCACACCTTCTGCCCGGAGATCGTCAGGGACCATGTACCGGGTTGTGATATCCTCGCGGAGCTGATCTTCCTCGATGGCACGATCGATCAGCTGTAACGTCGTGGCCTGTAAAGAGCCCTGCTCGTTCCCCATGGTGGATCAGACGGCGGCCTGAAGGGTCTTCCCGATCTCCGCCGGGTTCCGGGCGACCTGAACACCAACCGATTCGAGGGCGCTAATTTTGGAGGCCGCGTCTCCCTTTCCTCCCATGACAATGGCTCCAGCGTGGCCCATGCGCTTTCCTTTGGGAGCCGTTCGACCAGCTATGAAGGCCGTAACCGGAATGGTAATTTCGTCGTCAATGAATTCGGCGGTCCGTTCTTCGGCCGTACCCCCGATTTCACCAATCAAGACCACGGCATCGGTGTCGGGATCATCCTCGAAGTATGACAGCGCTTCGATGAAGTCAAGTCCGATGATCGGGTCCCCTCCGATCCCGATACAGGTCGACTGACCAAGATCGAGGTTGGTGAGCTGGTAAACGGCTTCGTAGGTGAGAGTTCCGCTCCGGGAGATCACTCCGATGCGGCCGGGGTTGTGAATATAGCCGGGCATGATCCCAATCTTGCAGACGCCGGGGGTAATGATTCCCGGACAATTCGGACCGATGAGCGTGGAATCGGTGTCTTTGAGAAATTCTTTCACACGGGTCATCTGCAGGATCGGAATGCCCTCCGTGATACAGACGATCAGCTCGATTCCCGCGTCGGCCGCTTCCATGATAGCGTCCGCTGCAAATGGCGGAGGAACGAAAATGACGGAGGTGTTTGCTCCCGTTTCCTCGCGTGCCTCCTCAACGGTGTCGAAAATGGGCAGACCGTGTTCCCGTCCACCGCCTTTGCCCGGCGTAACCCCCCCTACCAGATTTGTTCCGTACTCCAGCATTTTTTCCGTGTGAAAACTGCCGGAACCCCCCGTGATGCCCTGACAGAGGACTTTCGTATCCTGATCGACAAGAATGCTCATCACTTTGGTTTTGAAGAGAGCCAAAAAAAAAGCACGAGTAAACCTAATTGACCCGGTCCGAAGAGGTGCGTTCACCTCAGCGAACTGGTTTTTGATCAGAACATGCGGATCCTTCCTGAATTTATGCCAGAAGGTACCATATCTTCAAAAAGCAACGCCAGGTTACTTTTTGAAATAAGCGATGGCTACGCAAATGTGAGAAATACGTCTGCATTATAAAGAATGCCTTCCAGCGGTCAAATCCAGATGGAGTCTATCAGAGGTTTCGTCGATCCACATTCAGAAGTTCGAGAAATTCCATGCGCGTACGGGAATCGCGCCGGAACAGATCAAGCATGGCGCTGGTCACGGCTTTCACGTTCTGCTTTTGAACCCCTCTCATCATCATGCACAGGTGGTGTCCCTCGACCACCACGCCGACCCCTTTCGGTTCAACGATTTCCTGGATGGATTGGGCGACCTGTGTGGTCAGACGTTCCTGAACCTGCAGACGGCGAGCGTACAGGTCCACGAGGCGAGATAGTTTACTGAGCCCGACGACTTGACGATCCGGAACGTAAGCGATATGCGCCTGACCGTAAAACGGAAGCATGTGATGCTCACAGAGGCTGTAGAAATCAATATCCTCGACGATGACCATTTCGTCGTATTCGATTTCGAACAAGGCTCCTTCAAACAGTTCCTCGGCGCTTCGTTCGTATCCTTCCGTCAGAAATGAAAGGGCGGATGCGACGCGTTCCGGGGTTTCTTTTAAGCCGTCACGTTCGGGTTGATCCACCAATTTTTCGAGGATGTCCCCGACCAGGCGGGACATGTCTTCGGGGGCGTCCGGAAACCGTCCGGACAAGGAGGAGCCGTCCCCGCTGATCGGTTCCTGCAATTGTTTCGAGTCGCTGTTCGACATGATCGAGTGTGATTCAGAAGTGAGCGAAAAAAGACGGGTGCGAAATGTTTCTGGCGGGACGTCTTATTTTCTAAGACGAGTTGAAAAGGCGGATCAGGTCGTTTTCTGAGCGGATGTATCTTCCGCGGCCGCCGGAGCCGAATCGGAACGTTCCTCGTCCGATG
Source organism: uncultured Planctomycetia bacterium (assembly GCA_964606115.1). GTDB lineage: Bacteria > Planctomycetota > MHYJ01 > CAYXQY01 > CAYXQY01 > CAYXQY01. The sequence goes on from CAZSFH010000001.1 coordinate 23,236, forward strand.
TTTCCCGCTGTGGCCCGGGCTCGTTCTTCGACTCCCTGTCGGTGGAGTTCGTCCCCGAAGCGGTTTCATGGGACAGGTCGTGATCCGCCATAACCCGACCGGCGACCTGACCTTTTAGTTCGGCGGGTTTTCCTTCCAGGAACGCTCCCAGCGATCGATATTTTTCGTACCTTCGTTCCAGCAACTCATCGATGTCGTATGAATCGAGCTCTTCGATGTAGCGAATAATTGTGCTCTTAAGGATGTCCGCCGTTCCCTTGGGGTCCCGGTGAGCTCCGCCGAGTGGTTCGGGAATAATTTCATCCACGATGCCGTGTTTCTTGAGGTCACCGGGTGTCAGTTTGAGTGCCTCCGCGGCTTCCGGGGCCTTATCACCGCTTTTCCAGAGAATGGCTCCACAACCTTCGGGGGAAATGACGGAGTAATAAGCGTTTTCCATGATGGAAAAGTAATCTCCTACACCGATGCCGATGGCTCCACCACTACCACCCTCACCCGTGACAATGCAGATAATCGGCGTTCGGAGCCGGGACATCTCGAACATGTTTTTGGCGATGGCCCGAGCCTGGCCTCGTTCCTCCGCTCCGATTCCGGGATAGGCCCCGGGCGTGTTAATAAGGGAAACGATAGGCAAATTAAATTTTTCGGCAAGTTTCATTTTGTCCAGGGCTTTCCGGTAGCCTTCGGGATGAGCGCTACCGAAGTTGCAATCCATCCGCTCCTGTGTGTTCTTCCCCCGGCGATGACCCATGAACATCATTCGCTGATGTTCGATCGTTGCCAGACCGGTAACGATAGCGTCGTCGTCCCAATACTTGTGGTCGCCGTGAAGCTCGACGAAGTCGTCCAGAATCAGCTGAATGAAATCACTGATCACCGGACGTTCCGGATCGCGGGCGAGCTGAACCCGTTCCCAGGCCGAAAGGTTGGCGTAGGTCACTCTTTTTTGACGCTCAAGGCATTCCCGAAGCCGGTGGATTTCATCGCTGAGATCAATATCACTTTTGCTGGACACCCGTTCGAGATCCTCGATTTTCTGTTCAAGGATCTGAATCGGTTTTTCAAAATCGTGTGATCCTTCTCCCATGGGATTCTGTACCGAATAAAACGCAACGTACACGAAGGCGACGTTTTCTACGACAAGGAGCGCTTATTCCAAACGTCTTTTCTTCCCCCGAAACCCGGTTTGAATTTTATCGGTTTAATTCCTGACTGGGATAAATCGAGGGCGGGAGGTCACTCCCGTATACATACCGTATTGTTGTTATACTACCAATCTCTGCTTAAGAGTACAACCATGATGGCCTATAAAAACTACTCCTGAAATGACTGGAGCCGTTTATATTTATTTAAATCGCCTTCGAAACATGCTTTTTAGGCCCTATCTGAAAAGAGGATGTGCAAACGGTGAAATCTCATCGAGTGCTCCACTTGGAATTCGACCGCGTGAAGTTTGGGTTCCTTTGTGCTTTCAGGGTTTAAAAGGACGGCTTTCTATGATAGTATTATGAAACTACCCGATTGGGGGAGGCGGAATTCAAGATACTGAGGCTGCAGGGGTTTTTCCGGGGAGATCGGGGAAGAGTGCTGGATACGTTTTTTTTCTTCGAAATCTACGCTTTTATTTTTTCTGGAGAAATTCATGTTTAACGAACATCTACGCGTGCACACGTTTTTTGTGTTCAGTCTGGGAGCGATCATGTCCTTTGCGATAGCCGTGGGGCTTCATGCTCAGGAAAACAAGCCGTCCGGCGAGAATGATCAGTCGGAAGCGTCAGCGAAGCCGGCCATCAAAGTGGGATCCAAGTCCATCAGTCAGAAGGAATTTCAGGCTGAACTGGAGCAAACGGTCAAAAGGTTTCAACGACGAATGCCAAAAGGATCGGGGAAGGGCGCTCGGATTCGAAAAATGGTAAAGCCCAAACTGAAACAGCGAAAAGTTCGTCAGCTTCTCCTGGAACATCACGCCGAGAAGGCGGGGGTTTCCGTTTCCGAGGAAGAAGTGGACAAGGAATGGAATAAATTGAAAGAGAGAGCTAAAAAGAAAGGAAAATCGGAGAAGTTCCTCAAGAAGATTCTCAAACAGAAAGGTCGAGCCTCGGATCCTCGTGAGGTTCTGAGAAACAGCCTCCGGATCCAAAAGTATATCGACAATAATGTGGATGCGGATCAGGACGTTACGGAGAAGGAAATAAAAGACTTCTTCGAAAAAAACAAAAAGCGCCGCTACAAGAATAAGAAGTACGATGACGTGAAGGAACAGATCCGTTCCACGCTGAAGAATAAAAAGCGGGATGAAGATTTAAAAAAGTTGATCAAAAAGCTCAAGAAAAAGACGGACATCCAGACGAACGTTTAACGAAATCCACCTGAAAAAATGGGGGGTCTTTCTTCAGCGAACGGCGGGTTTGTGAGAGGGTTTGTTGAAGAAGACCTTGATCTAAAATAGGAGGTTTTGGTTCAAGCTTCCAGAGCAGGTCACCCGCGGCGTAAATCCGGGCAGGGTCTATTTCGACCCCATCTGAAAAGGGGGTGCGTACTCAGCGTCCGATTTTTGGTGCATAGCAAGGCATTTTGAGGAGGCAATGCCGTAAAAAGTGCATTGTCGACGAGAAATAACGCCGGTATGCGTCAAAAACCGGACGTTTTCTTCGAAAATGAGTCTCAGCGATTGCTCTGCGGCGTCCTTCGATCCTCACAAACCCGCTTGAAATTGGGGGTTTCTTCCGGTCGAACTCCTTGCAGAGCCCTCGCTGAGATCTCACTGAGTGCACACCACCTTTTCAGATGGGGTCTATTTCATTGCCTCCAGGAAAGATTGCGTCAGTTTTCGGAGGTTCTCAAACTTCTTTCGGGTCACCTCAAACCGTTTCAGTGCTTCCGACCGGTTCATGGTGGAAAGATCGGACGAAAACGAATTTAGCTTCTGTGTGAGCTGAAGGAACCGTCGATAGATCAGGTCGGGAAGGTCGTCGTTCAGCTGGAGTAATCCACCGAGCACCTTATTTAAATTTTGCTGAATTTTGTCCGTGGGTAGGTCCTTGCCGGCGGAATTGGAGAGGTACGAGTGGATTTCCGAGAACGTGTTGTCCATTTTGTTTAGCTGCCGGCGGAGTGCTTTTCGATCTTCCTTTTCCATCGGTACCACCAGGTTAAGGAAGACCATGGTATCGGAAACACTTTGGCGCAGGTTCCGGTATTTTTTACGAAATACTCGGGCGGATTTCGGCGACTGTTCCGTACTCCAGAGTTCCTCCCGGGCCATTTGATAAAGTTCGTTTAGCTTCTGAAGATCGTATTTCAGAAAATAGGCCGTCCGGTCTTCGGCAAAAAAGAAGGAGATGGTACGGTCGTTAAACCGCGGCCGTCTCTCATTGCTTTTTTTTACGTTCTGATAGCGCCGGGTCCAGCGCAGAGACCAGTTCAGCCATTTGCGTGCGAGGTTCAGGTAGGAAGGAGCAGGGAACGATTGATCGATCTGTTTTCGCCGCTGGATGAATGTTGAAAATTTCGTTTTCAGTTCCTCGGCCAGATTCAAGGTGGTTTTGAGGTCCCGGCGAGCGGTGTCAAGCGCCTGTTTGCGCTGTTTTTTTAGTTTTTCTTTGGTTCCGAAAAACCAGCTCCTTGTTCGGCGCAGGGCGTGATCCACCTGTTTTAGTTTCTTTTTTACCTCTGGAATCTGATCGGACGGTTTCAGGGTAAGAACGAGCTTGTATTTTCCCGCCCACAGGGGCCGTTTTAAACCGAGGACCCGCGTCTCGATATGTCCGTTGTCCTGAACCCGGACGGTCTTTCGATGCGTCAGGTAGTCGATGGGGGGTTGTCCGCGCACGTAGTATAGTTCGAGTTTTACGCGGGTCATGGAAGGCAACCTGGTCTTGCAACGAAGGAACAGGTAGTTCTTTCCGTTTGCGGATACCGGTCGGTACTCCACGTCTCCCGGAAATAGTTTTTTGCTTAATTCGGTGTTCGTTTTCGGTTCCTCTGAATCGGAACCGGAGAAAATTTGTGCTGTCAGGCCGGCGGACAGAAGAAAAGTGAGGGAAGAGATCATGAACGCGAAGAACCGTTGCTTGTATCCGGTCAGCATAATTGTTTTATAAGTTAAAGTGAAAAAGTGCGCAATTTTGTCGCGGTTGTGTGCAGTGATATATTGTAGCGCCCGATGATCCTGCATTCAAAAATTCTTCTTCGGATTTCTCGCGTTTTATGTTAGGGCCCGTGCGGGTTCGTTCCGTACGGGATCAGTGTACACAGGAGGCTATTTTTCAGATCCGGTCTAACATAAACGAATGAAGAGGGAATGTGTTCAATAAATTTTGATCCTGCTAATTTATTTCGTAAAATAACCGATCAGCCAGAGAATGACATCATGTTTTTGTTCTGCTGGAGAAGGGATTTCGTCTTCGTTCGGATCGTTAGAATCGGAACAGGTTCGTTTGGAATATCGTCATAGCTGTGGACGTTCAATCGAACGTGACAGGTGCACTTCCGAAGGCTCGCGGGACTGACCTGATCATCGGGTTTCTTTCTGCGGGAGTGCTGGTGGCCGCCTTCCTGTTTCAGACGGATGGTTATCGTGTATTTGTCCGGGTATCTGGTACGCAGTTTACGTTCCCGGACACCTGCGCGGTTCGGTCCCTGTATGGTTTTCGCTGTGCGGGATGCGGTTTGACCCGGAGTTTTATTGCACTTGCGAGTGGAGATCTGATTCGATCATTTTCGTTTCATCGGATCGGCTGGATGTTGTTTGGAATCGTCCTATTTCAGATTCCCTACAGGACGTATGTGATACTAACGGGTCCGGAGGGATTTCGGTTTCCGGAATCAACGACGAAATGGCTGCTCTGGGGTGTTTTTGTCCTTCTGTTTCTGAACTGGGGATGGAGTTTGATGAACGGGGACGTTCTGGTGTCCTGATTCGTGCCTGTGATTTCGACCGAGCAAGGCTGGGGCGGATCAGAGGAAGTGTTCACGGTTGGTTAAATCAGGCGGCTCTTTTTGCGGATGATCCATTCACCGCTGAGAAGTAGTACGAAGAGGATCATGAACAGTGGAGCATCCCACAGGTCCTCCCGCTGAGGTCGCAGGGATACCCGTTCAGGTTTCTGGTGGACCAGATCGGGGAGGGCAGGCGTCTCATCGTCGGATTTCATCACCTCGTCGAGGTACATGAACGTCCCGTTGGTCAGAGCGGCGAGATCGGTAAGGAGTTTTTTGTTTACCGATGGGTCCTTTCCTTCGAGATCGAGAGATTTGACCCTGAATCCATCCTCGGCGTAATCGGATTCGTCGTCGGACGTTTCGCCGGAAACCGGATAGTTCCCAATCCAGACGGTGTAGGACCCGAGTTTTTTCGGGCGAAACGTCCCGGTATATTCACCCGGAGTTTCTTTTCGGCGAAGATTAATGGTCTGTTCCCGGTTGGTTTTCTCGTGAAGAATGTGAGCGGGGATCGTCTTGCTGTCTTCGGGACGGTAGTTTCGGTCAAGAACGTGAGCGAAAAATTTGACTTTGTTGCCAGGATTGTATTGATCTTTTTCCACGCGGAGTTTGTAGCGTTTGCTACCGCTCAGGCGGCCCCCGCGGAGCCAGCGGATGCAATTGCTCCAGAAGTTGTAGAAATATTCATCACCGATAATTTTTCGCCACACCCATGTATCGTCCGTTCCGACAAACATGGATCGGCCGCGACCGAAACGGTGAGAGACGATCAGTGGGTACGGTCGTTTTCCCGTTACGTTTTTCGGCACGCGTGCAAGGGTTTTTGCTCCGAGTTTTGCTTTTTTTGCGGGGTAAAACCAGCGGAGCGGTTCGAGGCTGAATTGCTCGGAATTGTTGTTCTCCCACAGTTCGACATTTTTTTTCGGGTCGGGGTCCAGTTGCATCGCCGGGTGGCTTTTTCCCTGGGGCGTCAGATCGGGGTGGAAGGAATCCCGGGTGAGGTTCAGGTTCGGATCCGGGTTGATCAGGACCGGTAGCATTCGTTCGAGCGGGGTGTTCGCAAAAGTGACCGGATTATTTCGGGGGCCGGCGATGAACAGCACTCCGCCGCCCATTTTCTCGACGAAGGTCTTAAGGCGTTTCAGAACGGTTTCCGTGTTGACACCGAGACTTCGGAACATTCGGGGATGAACGTCGCCGATGACAATGACGTCGTACTTGGATAGTTCTTTCCGGGTTCTGGGAAAATGGGTCGCCGGTTTTAAACCGGGGCTGGTCGGTTGTGGATATTGGTCATCGGCACTGTACAGAAGCGCTCTGGCTTCCAGACTATCGTCCCGGATCATGGTGTTTTTCAGGAAGCGGTACTCGTATCGAGGAAGTCCTTCGAAGTAGAAGACGCGGATCTTGTCGTCCACCACACGAATGTTGTGGGTACCGTCGTTGTTGTTCTTTTGAATTTCTCCCTCGACCGGTCCGAGTTGTACGGTGATCCGGTACTTTCCCGGTTGTTCGGGGGTCCATTTAATTTTTTCCGTCTGTTCGTCGTCCGCGGACCGGACCACCAGTTCTTTTGTGTTCAGCACCCGACCGTCGTTGGTTTTTAGTGAAAGTTTAGCACGCCCGATCTGTTCGGGTCCCTGGGCCCTGTATTTAACCTGAAAGACCACCGGATCTTTCGCGTTGGCCTGAGCTGCTTCGGGTGCGGACACATCCGTCAGCACGATATCTCTTGGCTTGTCCCGGGACCCCACGGCCACCGGGTATATCGGAATATTGTTGCCCTGTTGTTTTCGTTTTCGAACCATCATGATCGGGTCGGTGCCGACGTTCGATTGTCCGTCCGTAAACAACACGATGGCGGAAGTGTTCTGGCCCTGTTGTTTCTGGTATACTTTCTCGAGAGCACTGCCGATAGCGGTCGCTCCGCCATTTTCGGAATACGTTAGTTCGTCTTCCGGTTCAATGGGTTCAGCTCGCGTGGAGAACTGAAACAGTTTCAGAATCTGATCCTCGGACATGTTCTCAAGGAGATTCAGCTGGTTGTTGTTGAGGACCTTTTCGAGCAGTTCGAGTCGAGTGAGTCCGTCGAGGTTTTTACGGGATTCGGCGCCCCCTTTGTTTTGATTCAGGGCGGCGAGGGACCGGAGACGTTGGCGAACGTTTTCCCGGTTATACTCGTCTTTGAAGGACATGCTCCGGGACGTATCGACGAGCACCACCAGGTGACTCTCGTTTTTCTGTTTGATCTCGTTGTAGAGATAGGGCTGGAATAGCATCAGGAGAATGAGTGCGACGGCCAGCATCCGGAGACCGCTCAGGAGGAACCGGCGTGTTTTCGGGACATTGGGTTCGAGTCGATAAATGAGGTAGCAAAAGGCAATCACCGCCGGGATGATCAGCAGTACGATGACCCAGACTGAAGGAAGGTTCATCCAGCCCAGTTTCCAGTCCGCTTCCGGGCCAAAGTGGAGGACTCCCTCGTCGATGCCCATCAACCATTGAATGATCCTGGAAAACAGACCTACGTCGATTTCCATTAGTTTACCTGCCGCCCCCGATCAATTTTCAGAGCCAGTAAACTTTCGAACCCCAGAAAAGCGAGGACGAGAACGGCAAAATACATCCAGAGGTCGCTTCTCGCTACGTCCGCGTCCGTTTGTTTCTGGGCCGTGAACGACTGAAAGGTGATCCCGGAATATTCCCGTTTTATCCGTTTCTCGGAGGCCGGGATAAGGTTTCCTTCCCTGGAGACGGGGTTTGCTCCGACCGTTCGATCCAGGGTCCAGTCCGTTCCGTCATCCGTTTCTTTTTCAACCTGATAAATTCCGGGATGGTCGAGGTCCTTGAGGGTTAAAACGTATCCTCCATCCTGAAGGGGCCGGGGGGTCTTGTTGGAAATTTCCTGATCCGGGCCGGCGATTCGGAACGATCCGGATGCGTCGTACACTGATATCGGAAGGTTCAACTCCTCGCCTACCAGTACGTTCATGGATTTTCGTTTCTGACTGAGAAGGTAACGTGAAAGCTGGTCGATCAACATGACGTATCCCTGCATTTCAGGCCAGAGATTCCACTCCAGGTCCGCTGAGGTGGGGATGGTGATGACCTTTCCCCGACCAATTGATCGTTCCACGATCGCCGGTGAATTCGATGAGTCGTCGAACCGGGCCAGCACACGAATGTCGAGGGCGTCGTCCGGTATGTCCATGCGTATCCAGCCGTGGGTGAACAACGTTTTCAGTTTCTCGGAGTATGGCTGAAAGAAACGAAGGGCGGGATGTTCCAGTTTCAGATCCGTCAATCGGACGAAGTTTCCCTGGTCAATGGATCGTTTTTCCACCTTCTGAAGGCGGCCGGGGAGGATCGGGTTCTCGACGTCGTAGAGCGTGTCGTTGAACGTTTGTAGCGTGGTCCGGTCGCCAAGAAAGAGAATGAGGCCTCCTCCACGCTTGATGAACCGGTGGAGTTCGCTGCGCCGTGAAGATGAGAAGTTGGAGAGGTTGGTAAGGATAATCAGATCGTAATCGTCGAGAGACTCGTCTCGAAACAGGTAGTCCGAGACGACTTTCAGTTTGAACGGACTGGTGTCCGAACGGGGGGCCAGCGCGGATTGCAAGAAGTAGGATTCACTTTTTGTTGAGGAGTCGTCCTCCGGTTCGCCGTCCACGATCAGGACGTCGATATGTTCTTTGATGTTTGCCGCGATATGACGTTTATTATCGGTCGGCAGCTGGTCGCTGGAAAAGCTTGCGTGTAATGAATGAGGGCCTGTTTCATCGAAGCGGATCGGTTTGAATTCTTTCTTGACCGAGGCCCCCGGCTGCAGGTTGACATCCAGTGATTCAATTTTGTCGTCGTCCCGGTACAGCGTGATCGTTCCACTGCGGTCGATCCGGGAGAAATTCCGGAGCCGGGCGGAGAGGTTAACGGGACGGTCTTGAACCATGAACTGATCCCGGGTCTCCAGGTCGACCACGCCGACGTTTTCCGTGTTTTCTTCTCCGGCGTTCATCAGCACGAATTTATCCACGGTTTCGTCGATGCGTTCGATGGTTTTTTTGATTTTGGATCGCATGCTTTTGTTATCCGGTAACCAGGTATTTTTCTGAACGTCCGTGAACCAGAGAATTCTGCGTTTCATGCTGGACGGATTGGATTTTTCCAGCGTCTGTTCCACGGTTTGCAGGGAGTCCAGGAGGTTACCGTGATAAGAAGAGGGCGTGGATTCTTTAATGAGTTGAATTGCCCGGGACCGATTCTGACTCGCCGTACCGATCAGTTTGCGGGGATAGGCCGAAGCGGTGAGGACGGAGACCCGATCGCCGTTTGCGGGGTTGAACCGTGATTTGAGGACACTGATCGCTTTTTCTCGAACGGAGGAATAAAGTGAACCGTCCCGGCCCTCCGATTTTCGACGCATGCTGTAGGAGTTATCCAGGACGATAATCAGGTGTTTCTTCTGTTGGTCGAGGAAGCCGAGGGCTGGTTTATTCATGAACGGCTGAGCCAGCGCGAGCCCCAGGAGAAAAAGGAGCAAATAGCGGAGAAGCATCAACAGGAGATTTTCTAGCCGAACACGATTTCGTGTCTTCTGTTCAGCTCGCAGGAGAAAATCCATCGCCGCCCAGTCCATCCTGTTGTAAAACGTGCGGTTCAGGAGATGAATGATAATCGGGACCGATCCGAGAACCGCTCCCGCAATAGCCATGATCGGATTGGTCAGAAACCCGGTGAGGAAGTTCATGGTCAGCTCGCTCTGCGGAGAATTCCCATGCGACGAGCAAGGTACGTACTCAGAGCGACGGACAGGGATTCGTCGGTCTGAATCAGGCGGTAATCCATTTCATTGTCGAGACAGGTTTTTTTGATTTTCTCATTATGCTGATTGATTTCTTCCAGGTACGCTTCACGCAGGGCCTTGGGATCGGCAAGCAGTTCGTCCGGAATTTCCATGCCTTTAAAACGCGTCATTTCGTCGAATGGAAATTCGACTTCCGCCGGATCCAGGATCTGAAGTACGATGACATCGTGATCCCGGTGACGGAAATTGCTCAATCCCTGTGCGATTGCATCGGCGTCGTCGAACAGGTCCGAAATCAACACGATCAGGCCACGCTTATTGATGCGGGACGCGGCATGGTTTAGAACCCGTCCCATGTCCGTTTTTTCCCGGGGGGCCAGGTCCGACAGCACTTTCAAAATGGAGTGAAAGTGAGGAGTCGAATTGGAGGGTTCCATGAAGTTCGTCAGGTTCTGATCGAACGTGGCGAGTCCGATGCCGTCCTGCTGCTGGATCACGAGGTAGGACAGGGAAGCGGCCACGTAACGCGCGTAGTCGATTTTTGTCACGTCGTGGCTTGTGTAATTCATGGATTCGCTCAGGTCGACGATCGGCATGACCCGCAGGTTCGTTTCCTGTTCGTATTCTTTAACGTACAGGCGGTCACTTCGCGCGTAAACGTTCCAGTCAAGGTGACGGAGGTCGTCCCCCGGTACGTATTCGCGGTGTTGAGCAAACTCGACGCTGACCCCCCTGTAAGGGCTTTCGTGCATGCCGGAAACAAATCCCTCGACAACGCGCCGGGCTTTCAGTTCGAGTCCGGAGAGCTGATCAAGAACCGTCGGATCCAAGTACTTCTGGTAATCGCTCATCTTTTGCTTCTTCTTTTGGGACCGGAGAGACAGATTCGAGGAGTTTATCGGTGATGTCGTTTGTCGATATACCTTCCGCTTCCGCGGAAAAGTTGGTGATCACACGGTGACGAAGCACCGAATGCGCGACGGCCTGTATATCTTCGCTTGCCACATAAGGACGACCGTGGAGTACGGCTCGTGCTTTCCCGCCGACGATCAGGTATTTGGTCGCACGAGGGCCGGCTCCCCAGGAAACCCATTCATTTATGAAGTCGGGCGCGGCCTCGGTCCCGGTTCGTGTTTTGCGTACGAGGGTCATGGCATATTTAATCACGCTGTCGGCGACGGGAACCCGACGCACCGTTTCCTGGATGGAAATGATTTCTTCCTTCGAGAGCACTTCGTCGACGGATTCGTCGAAGGAGGTGGTGGTTAGACGCATCACATCCATTTCCTCCTCCTCCGTGGGATAATCCACGCGTATTTCGAGCATGAACCGGTCGAGCTGGGCTTCCGGAAGCGGGTACGTTCCTTCCTGTTCGATCGGATTCTGCGTAGCCAGGACGAAGAACGGTTCGTCGAGGTCGTACTTTTGTCCACCTGCGGTCACCTGATGTTCCTGCATGGCTTCCAGCAGGGCCGCCTGGGTTTTCGGCGGGGTACGGTTGATTTCATCCGCCAGAATCATGTTTGCAAACAGAGGACCTTCCCGAAATTCCATCGTACGTTCGCCGGAGGCTTTGTCCTGCTGAATAATTTCGGTACCGGTAATGTCCGAGGGCATCAGGTCCGGAGTAAACTGGATCCGGCTGAATTCCAGGGAAAGACACTGGGCTAACGTTCGAACCAGGAGGGTTTTGGCGAGGCCGGGGACCCCCACAAGCAGAGAGTGTCCACCACTGAAAATGCAGATCAGAATCTGTTCGATGACCTTGTCCTGACCGACAATGTTCTTGGAGATTTCGTTCTGTAATTTTTCTCTGGCTTCGTTCAGGCGCCGGACGTCTTCAAGGTCTTCTTCACCGAACGAATCAGGTTCGGACTGGAGGTCCTCCGGGTCCGGGCGAGGTTCGGGGTCGGAGGTCGTATCATTTCTCGATTCCGATGATGTTTCGCGGTCCTGATCGTCGGATGATTCCGAGGATTCGTTTTGCATGATGTTTGGTGATTAACGGGATGTATAAAGCAAAAACAGGAAATTAGATCGTATCATGTCTTCCCCCTTCGTTCAATGTGAGTGTGCGGGAGGTTCACGGACGTTCCGCTGTTATCCGATATTTGGAACGGGTACGTCTGAAGGGGTGGGATCCTCCGCCGCGGGCATCCCGGGTACGTTTTCCTTGATAAAATCATCCCAGCTGTCCCTGGTCTCATCGGACAACTTGGAGTTCAGCCGGTCGAGGCAGTCGATACATAAAATCATAGGAGGCAGGATCATATCCTCCCGGCGGCAGAGTGCGCTAATCATATGCTCCTCACCGGTTTTTACCCCGGACTCACACAGGTGACACTCTTTCATCGTTTCCGAGTGCAGATCCAGTTTCGCCATGAACTCATTGATGTTTTCCAGTGATTCATCGGAGTAATCCTGGACCAGATCTTCCCCGCACTCACTGCAGATGGCGTGCTCCCAGATGGGACGGCCCTGCCGGTAGATTTTTTGGATTTCGTAAATACCCTGAATGTCCTGCAGAGATCGGTCGCATTTCAGGCAGGACTGAAACGGATCTTTGTGATAGTCCGAATAAAGGAGTTCCGGTATAGGTTCCGAGTCGTCGAAAAGTTCCTCAAGAAATTCACTCATCTGGCTCTGTCATGAGTAAGGATGTTGGAAAATAGTTTTTTACGAAACCAGTTGGACTCTTTATGTACGATATCGAATCACCATTTAAGATTCAATCTTTGAAATCGATTCAGCCCCTCTTCTATAATATTTGCCAGCCTAAAATTCGGGTTTTGGACGAGTTGCAGAGCTTTGCTCTTTTTTTTTATAGATAAGGAGATTGATATGCCGTCAGAAGAAGAAATCGAAGAAAAAATCAAGGATATCGTCTGTCAGCAACTGGGAGTCAGTCAGGACAAGCTAACGGATGAAACGTCGTTTGTGAATGACCTCGGGGCTGATTCCCTGGACACGGTTGAACTGGTGATGGAAATTGAAGACGCATTTGAACTCAGCATTCCGGACGACGACGTGGAGGATATTCAAACGGTGGGCAACGCGGTGGAATACGTCAATGACAAGACGAATTAATTTAAGTTGAGGTCCGAAGTGACCAATCGAGTCGTCGTTACCGGACTCGGTATCCTCTCCCCGGTTGGGATTGGGCCGGATGAAGTCTGGCCGAATTTGCTGGAAGGAACAAGCGGTATCGCTTCCATAGAATCCTTTGATACGTCGGAGTTCGACGTGACCTTCGGGGGTGAGGTTCGCTCGTTTGATCCCGAGGATTACATGGAAACGAGACGTCGGAAACGTCTCGACCGGTTCGTGCAGATGGGTCTGGCCGGAGCGATGGAGGCTGTTGAGGACGCTGATCTGTCCCCTGAACGCGTGGACTCCGAACGAGCCGGTGTGGTGCTGGGATCAGGAATCGGTGGGCTGAAAGAAATTGAAACACAACATTGGCGTATGTTTGAAAAGGGTCCGTCCCGGGTCTCACCGTTTTTTATTCCAAAGCTCATGATGAATGCCGCTCCCGGTCAGATCGCCATGGAATTTAATTTTGAGGGGCCCAACTATTCCGTGTCCTCCGCCTGCTCTTCGGGTAATCATGCAATTGGCGACGCGTTTCAGTCGATTCGTAACGGAAAGGCGGACGTGATGTTAACCGGGGGGGTTGAAGCGGCCCTGACGCCATCCTGTCTCGCCGGGTTTACGGCGTTGAAAGCATTGTCGAAACGCAACGACGAACCGGAGCGAGCAAGCCGTCCGTTCGACGCGAAACGCGATGGATTTGTCTTGAGCGAGGGAACCGGTATCCTGCTTCTGGAAACCCTGGAGCATGCCCGGCAGCGCGACGCAGATATCTACGCTGAGGTCCTTGGGTTCGGAGCCACGTCGGATGCACATCACGTCACTCAACCGGAACCCGAAGGGGAAGGGGCGAAAAAGTCGATTGAATTGGCACTGGAGGACGGGAATATTGAACCGGAGCGTGTTTCGTACGTGAACGCTCACGGAACGTCCACTGAACTGAACGACAAAATGGAAACCAACGCCATTCGTTCGGCTCTCGGGACACACGCGGAGGAAGTCTGTGTGTCCAGTACCAAATCGATGGTGGGCCACTCCCTTGGAGCGGCCGCGGGCATCGAAGCGGTTGTTCTGAGCCTATCTATTCGTGATGGCGTTGTACATCCCACGATTAATTACGAACATCCCGACCCCGATTGTGATCTTGATTACGTGCCGGATGGCAGGCGTGATTGGGAGATCGACGTGGCCATTTCAAATTCGTTTGGATTTGGCGGACACAACTCGTGTCTGGCACTCGGACGGTTTCATCTTTGACCGGAGGGTAGGAAAACATGTCCGAACACCCCGATCTGTTTCGAAAAGCCGAGGAGTTTACCACCGCTGAAGAAGTACAGGAAGCGGGTCTTTATCCGTACTTCAAAGCGATTGAGTCCGGGCCCGGAACGACGGTCACGGTAGACGGTCGGGAAACGATTATGGTCGGTTCCAACAACTATCTCGGTCTCACGAGGGATCCCAGGGTCATCGAAGCGTCCCGGGAGGCCATTGAGGAATACGGCACGTCCTGTACCGGTTCCCGTTTTCTGAATGGAACCCTCGACCTCCATGAGAAACTGGAGGCCGAATTGGCCGATTTTATGAACGAGGATGCTGCTCTTACCTTCACCACCGGGTTTCAAACCAACCTTGGCATCATTCCCACGCTGGTTGGAAAAAACGATGCCGTTGTAATTGACCGACAGAATCACGCCAGCATCATTGACGGCTGCCGTCTTTCCTTCGGTCGAACGCTGAAGTTCAGGCACAATGACGTTGATGATCTGGAAAATCGCCTGCAGAACGTGGAGGATGACGCGGGAATTCTCATCGTCGTGGACGGGGTGTTCAGCATGGAGGGAGATCTGGCACCGCTCCCGGAGATCGTGGAGCTGAAAGAGAAATATAATGCAAGGCTCCTTGTGGATGATGCACATTCGATCGGGGTCATGGGGGAACACGGAAGAGGGACGGCAGAACATTATGGTCTGGAGGACGAGGTGGATCTGGTCATGGGGACCTTCTCCAAGTCGTTTGCGTCGCTGGGAGGATTCGTTGCCGGAGATGATTACGTGATCGATTACGTCAAAAATAACGCTCGTTCCCTGATCTTTAGTGCAAGTATTCCTCCGGCAAATATTCAATCCGTGCGAGCTTCACTGAAGATTATCCGGGAAGAACCGGAGCGGCGGGAACGCCTCTGGGAAAATGTATCCTTTATGCGGTCCGCTCTGAATGAACTCGGCCTCAATACGGGAAAGAGCGAGACCCCGGTGATCCCCATTATCGTAGGCGATGACATGGATACCTTCAGTGTCTGGAAAGCTCTTCTGGAATTGGGCGTTTATACCAATCCATGCGTGTCTCCCGCCGTTGAACCGGGTCGGTCCCTCATTCGCACAAGTTACATGGCCACTCACTCCCGGGAGGAACTGAACCAGGTGGTCGACGCCATGAAAAAAGTCGCCGAGGAGTTCGACCTTCGTCGCGCGGCCGCTTCCTGAGCAGGAGCGGTATTTATTGAGAGTTGTTCCAGCTGATCCTTCGCACCGTTTTCACGGTGTTCATTCTGACTGAAAAGGCCCATTTCCGTCGAAATTGAAAACGTCCGACAACCGCACCGGCACGGTGCGTTCCTGGATCTTCCATACCAGCTTTACGGGGATCTGGAACACTGGGTCCCCCCTCTCCGAATGGAACAGCGATCCCGGCTTGACGTGGAAGATTATCCGTTTTTTGAACATTCGGAAGCTTCGTTTTTTCTTGCTCGACGAGAGAACCGTCCGGTGGGAAGAATCGCCGCGATCGAGAATCGGCGGCACAATGAATACCACGACGAGCAGATCGGATTCTTTGGATTTTTTGACGTGATCGACGATTCGGAGGTCGCGGGGCAGCTTCTCGATGCCGCCGGTGACTGGGCCTCCGACCGGGGACTCAATGCTCTCCGCGGTCCGGCCAATTATTCCTCCAATGAAACCTGGGGGGTCCTGGTCGAGGGGTTCGATCGCCGTCCCTCCGTGATGATGCCTTATCATCCGCCCTACGTTCGACGATTACTGGACGATCTCGGGTTCGATACGATTGAGGAACTCATCGCCTACGAAACCAACACCGAACTGATTGAACAATCCTTTTTAAAGCGCGTTTCAAAGCGAGTAAGGGAGCGGAACGATCTTCAGGTTCGCAGGATGGATCTGTCCCGGTTTAATGAAGAAGCCAGGGTGATGCGAGACTTGTTCGTGGACTGCTGGTCGGACAACTGGGGGTTCATACCGCCGACCGAGGAGGAGTTTCTTCATACCTGCGAACAGATGAAACCAATGGCCGAACCGGAACTTTCGCTGTTTGTCGAGGACGGTGATCAAGAGATCGCATTTATTGTCGGTATTCCGGATCCCAACGAAGCTCTGCAGCACCTGAACGGCCGCCTGCTGTCCTGGCGAATCGTTCCGTTTCTTTGGCAGATGTACGTGACCGGATTGAGTCGTGTTCGAGTGGTTTTGCTCGGCGTAAAAGATGAATATCAGGGCCGGGGGTTGGAGACGTTGCTGATTCACGAGTTTGTCGAACGGGGAACGAGTCTTGGCTATCGGAAAGCGGAACTGTCCTGGGTGCTTGCCTCAAACGACGAGATGAACCGGGTGCTGGAGAAAATCGGTGTTGAACAGGTCAGCCGTTACGATGTCTGTGAACGCCGATTCTGAACGACAATTGAGACGCTACCTTTTCTGAATTAATATATCAGGGAACCCCGATTCTGATTTCGTCGTCTCCAGCGCCGGGGAAGCCGAATGTCCTGCAGGCAATTCATTTTTCAACGAACGAAGGTTGCGAGTAAATCATGAAGATTCTGATTTCTGGTGCATCGGGATTGGTCGGCTCTCGGCTGGCCCGTCTTTACGAAGAAGAAGACGTGGGAGCTCTCGTTCGCCGGGAACCCGAGGATTCGTCCGAAGTCTATTGGAAACCGTCCGACGGGGAGATTGATCGTGAAGGTGTATCCGGGTATGACGCCGTTGTGCACCTCGCGGGGGAGTCCATTGTCGGACGCTGGTCGGAAGAAAAGAAGCGTGCGATCAAAGAAAGCCGCGTGTCCGGAACGTCGATTTTAAGTGAAGCTCTTGCGGAGGCCGATGATCCACCCGACGTACTGGTTTGTGCGTCGGCGATCGGGTATTACGGGGACCGGGGAGACCAGATACTGGACGAAGAGAGTGCTTCGGGGGAGTTGTTTCTGTCGGAGGTGTGTGAGGAATGGGAGGCGGCGGCGGACCCGGCTCGGGAAGCCGGAATTCGCGTGGCACACGCCCGGTTTGGTGTGATCCTGAGTCCGAGCGGCGGGGCACTGGCGAAAATGTTGTTCCCTTTCAAAATGGGCATTGGAGGGCGCATCGGTGACGGAGAGCAGTGGATGAGCTGGATCGATATTTACGACGCCGTGCACGCTGTGGATCATATCGTCAAAACCGAAGACATGAGCGGACCGGTGAACGTTGTGGCTCCCAATCCGGTTCGGAACCGTCAGTTCACGACGGCTATGGGGGATGTTCTCAGTCGTCCCACCCTGTTTCCGATGCCGGCTTTCGCCGCTCGATTGCTGTTCGGCGAAATGGCGGATGAACTCTTACTGGCCAGCACCTGTGTACAGCCGCGCCGTCTTCGTGAGCATGACTTTAACTTTGAGTATCCACACCTTAAAGATAGTCTTCTTCACCTTCTGGTGAAGCAGGAGGACGATTTTCGGGTGATGTCCGGCTCCTGACCCGCATTGATCGTTTGTCAGTCCTTCACTTCATCCATCTCCTGTTTGAGTTCCTGCAGAACGTTCAGCGCGTCAATGGGGGTGGTCTGATTCAGATCGATATCCTCGAAGTATTCCTGAACTTTTTCTGCCAGTTCCGCTTTCTGTTTCATTTCCGGTGAAGCAAACAGCGATAGCTGTGCTTCTTCAGCGGCCTGAGAAAGACGGTCACGCCGCTGGTTCGTATTCAGCTGGTGTTCCTGAAGCTGACTCAGAATAGATCGCGCCCGGTTGACGACGGCGTCCGGGACCCCTGCCCGATCGGCGACGTGAATTCCATAGGACTCGTCGCTGGCTCCCTCCACCAGCTTGCGGTTAAAGACGATGTTATCGTCTTCTTCTTTGATGTCAAAGTGATAATTCTGAACCCCCGGGAGTTCCTGTTCAAGCACCGACAGTTCGTGGTAGTGAGTCGCGAATAACGTCCGGGAGCCGATGTGGTCATGTATGTGTTCGCAAACGGCGCGGGCGATGCTGATGCCGTCGGAGGTGCTGGTACCCCGGCCGACCTCATCAAGTATAACCAGACTCTTCTGGGTGGCGTTGTTCAAAATGTTTGCGGTCTCCGTCATCTCCACCATGAACGTGCTTGCTCCACGGGTTAACTCATCCGAGGCGCCCACCCTGGTGAAAACCCGATCGACGATCCCCAGTTTCGCTCGACGTGCGGGGACGTAGCTTCCCATCTGAGCCAGTACGTGGATTAAACCCACCTGGCGAATGTAGGTTGATTTCCCGGCCATGTTGGGACCCGTGATGATCAGGAGCCGATCGTCGTCGGTCGCGAGATCGGTGTTATTCGAAATGAAACGCTGGTCCTGAAGTTCGCAAACGACCGGATGTCGGCCTTCCCGGATGGTGGTAACGGGATCGTCCACGATCTCCGGTTTTCGCCAATCTTTTTCTTCAGCGATATCGGCGAGGCAGCAGAGGACGTCCATTCGTGCGACGGCCCGGGCGGTTTCCTGGAGCGCCTCGATGTCTTCGGCGGTCCGGGTGCGAAGTTCGATGAACAGGTTGTATTCCAGTTCCTCTGCTCGTTCCTCGGCGTTGAGCAGCTGGCTTTCTTTTTCTTTCAGGGCCTGGGTAATATATCGTTCGGAATTTTTCAGCGTCTGTTTTCGGTTGTAGCGGTCGGGGACCAGGTCGGTTTGGGATTTGGTTACTTCAATGTAATATCCGTGGACTTTGTTAAAACCGACTTCAAGATTATCAATGCCGGTTTCCTTCTTCTCACGCTCCTCGAATTCGGCCATCCATTCCTTACCGCTATCCATCAATTCGTGTAGCTCGTCCAGTTCGTCGTTGTATCCTTCCCGGATAATACCTCCTTCGGACAGGGTGGAAGAGGGGCTGTCCAGGAGAGCCTGTTCAAGTTCCTCCCGGAGATCCGGGAGCGGGTCAATATCATCCCGAATCAGGTCCAGGTAACCGTCAACGTCCTCCAGTGCATCCAGGATTGGAGGCAGGGACTTGAGGGATTCCCGCAGTGATACAAGATCCCTCGGATTGGCCCGTCCACTTCCGAGTTTGGAGGTGATGCGTTCGATGTCGTACACCTCTTTTAAGAGCGATTTCAGATCCGTCCGTAGATCGTAAGTTGACAGCAGAGTTTCCACCGCGTCCAGTCGTCGTTCGATGCGTTCGCGATCGGTGAGCGGAGAAAGAAGCCAGTTTCGCAGCAGTCGTCCGCCCATAGCCGTCGAGGTCCTGTCAAGGATATGGACGAGAGAACCTTTCTCTTCCCCTGTTCGGCGTGTTTCGGTTAATTCCAGGGACCGTTGTGAAACCTGATCCAGGATCATCGTTTCGGCTCGATAATACGGTTTCAGCCGCCGGATATGGTCCAGTTTTCCTTTCTGCGTCTCCCGGAGGTATTCCACGAGGGCTCCGGCTGCTCGTATTCCGAGTTTCTCCTCCCGAATGCCGAAACCGTCCAGCAGGGAGGTCCCGAACTGATCTTTGAGCGTATCGACAGCCGTTTCTTCTTCAAACGTCCAGTTCGGGACCGGGGTGAGGGCGGAGCTGTTTACGTTCTCGATGGAGGAACACAGGTCATCGTCCCGATGCCGAAACGATTCGGGATGTATAATTTCAGCGGGATCAAGCCGTGATATTTCATCGATAAAGTCGGAGGAGGGAACTTCTTCCATGCGAAAGGAGCCGGTTGATAGGTCCGTCCACGCCAGAGCGCTTCGATCCTCCTCCATCAGCACGCTCATCAGATAGTTGTTTTGTTTTTCCGAAAGGAACTCCTCCTCGGTGACGGTGCCTGGCGTGATCACACGTACTACGTCCCGTTCGACAAGCCCGCTGGCTTCGTCGGCATCTTCCACCTGATCGCAGATGGCAACCCGGTAGCCTTTGTTGAGAAGACGTTGGATATAGGTTTCCGCCCGCTGGATCGGGACCCCCGCCATGGCAATTTCATCCTCTCCCTGAAAACGGCTGGTCAGGGTTATTTCCAGTTCCCTCGAAACCGTCTTCGCGTCTTCTTCAAACACCTCGTAAAAGTCACCCAGGTGAAAGAACAGGATTTCGTCCGGATATTGATCCTTGATCTCCCAGTATTGTTCCATCAATGGTGTTGACATGGATTCGGTCGGTTTTGATGATGAGCCTTATAATCCGCAAGGGATCAATTTCAGGCGGGAATAAATACGGCCTGGATCAGGGCTTAATGATGACATCATGATGATGTTGCTTAAACTCCATGGCCTCACGTCGAGCATTTTTATACGTTTCAAAACGTCCAATCCGAACGCAGTACAGACGTCGATCGGGAAGATCCACGGAAACGATATACGGATTGTACCCTTCCCGGCTTAGCTCATTTTTCATTTTCCGTGCATTGTCGATCTGTTGAAACGCTCCCGTCTGAAGGGAGAAATGATCCTGAAGGTAGGCGAGTTGAATCCGGGCCTGACGCGCAGCGTTCGAGTCTGGAAACGACTCCCGAATTGATTTATACACCGTGCGTCCCCGGTCAAACTGGCCGTTTCGCACCAGCGCGTTCGCGAACCAGTACCGGGCGTCGGGTTCGTTCACCCAGGCGGAGGCACGAGGGTTTTCGTCGAGAAGCGACGTGGTTTTTCGAAACTGCACGAGCGCTCGTTCCACGCGGCGCAAGGACCAGTAGATATGGCCTTTAAGTTTTACCAGTGCGGTCCGAATAGTGACCTGATCCGTTTTATCCAGACCTCGCTTTACCGCTTTCAGCGCTGAATTCTTGTTTCCGGTGAGGTGATGGACCTGTGCGATGCGATACCAGGCTTCAGCGGCATCCGGTCCATCGGGTTTTTTTTCAAGGTATTTCTTGGCGAATTTCTGGGCTTTCCGGAGTTTCTTTCGGTCGATCTGATCGGGGGATGAACTCGCTCCCTGAAGATAAGCACGCCGGGCTTTACGGATGAGCGGCGAGGGCGACGTGGAGGGGGGAGGTGAGGTTCCCGCACATCCAATGAAAACGGTAAGCCATCCCGTGAGAAGCAAACAGGCCGTGGTGTGGTGATCCCCCTTCATCGCGTTTTGATTATTTTGTGTCCCGGATGCCGCCGAGTTCGTTCTTGAGCTTGATCAGATGATCGAATTTCAGGGACTGGAGATAGCTGGAGATGTTCTGTTTCCCTTCGTATCGGTCGGATAAATTAAAAATGATGGTTTCTGCTTTCTGACGGAGCTTTTCCATTTTCTCAATTTTCTGTTCCCGGTTCTCAATCTCCTGACCGGTGTCTATTTTGTGCAGATAAGAATTGATCGTGTTTATATGATCGACGGCGGTCTCCAGTTTTTTTCGATCATCACTTTTGAGTTTATTGAGTTCCGGAATGGTAATTTTATCGGGTTTGTCGTTTTGTTGTTTGTTGCTGGTGTTTCCGTTCCCGGCAATCGGGATATCTTCCCCGGAGTCCTCCTGAATTTTATCCATTTTATCTTCCGCCTTTTCGGACATGCTGGTCAGGTTCTGCCATACGTTCTTGCGGTGATACTCGTCCCAGTCCGATTTCCGGGCGTATGTTTTTATGCGTTCTTTCCCTTTCTCATAATGTCCGATTGCTTCCCTGTACAGTTTGACGCTATTTTTTTCGCCGGCGTCCTGGTACAACTTATTGCCCCTGGAGAGGTGTTTGTTTGCTTCTTTTTCGACCTCCTTCCAGGTCGCATGGTCAGGGTTTTGAGTCCCGCCGCTGTCTCCGTTACCTCCCCGGATCATCGGAAGACCAAATCGGAAAAACGCCACAACGGCGATCAGAATAATCAGTACTCCGCTTCCCCACATAAAAAACTTCACCATCCCTTCTTTCGTGTTTCCGCTCCGGGTTCGGTCCCGGTCGTCTCGATCCAACTCTCGCCGGTTGGAATGTGGGTCTTTCTCCTTGTTTCGCTGTTCACCCTGCGACTGGTTTTCGTCCTCACTCCGGGTGGGTTGAGTATTGTCGTCTTTACTTTGTTCGGTTCCCATTATTGCGATTGTTCAAGCTGTCCGTCTTTGATGACGAGTTCATCCGGAAGGTCTTCCCGATCCTCTTTCGGGGATGTTTCTTCTCCCGCGGATTCCGGATTCGCGGGCTGGTTGCAGTGAGGACATTCATAACCGGGGGCGGCTTTTTCCTCACCGTCCGAGATGACGAGATCCGCGAACGGAAGACTCTGGCTACATTCGTGGCAAAAAGCGACCATTGATTTTTTACGTGAGATAAAATTGGGAATGAAAATACCGTTGCCCGGAGCTATTCGAATTCGTCCCCCGGGGAAACGGATTGCAGTCCACCGAGTACCATCAGTTCAAGAGCGGTGGAAGCATCCAGTGATCCGGTTCTTGAGACGAGATCTTTGTTCAGAAACGCCTGTGCGATATTGCTCAGGTCCTGAAGATCAAGCCGTTTGAACCGGCGAATCGTCCTGTCGACGATCCATTTTTGAACACCGAGCTGATCCGAGATCATACTCGGTTTATATCCCATTTTGAATAATTCAATGATCGATCTCAAGCGTCGGAAGGCCCAGAGTAATCCCCCGGTAATCTTGACGTCCGATTCTCCTCGATTTAACTGTTGCCGGATCTGCCGC
This sequence comes from uncultured Planctomycetia bacterium, assembly GCA_964606115.1. Classification (GTDB taxonomy): domain Bacteria; phylum Planctomycetota; class MHYJ01; order CAYXQY01; family CAYXQY01; genus CAYXQY01. Next base: position 45,927 of record CAZSFH010000001.1, read on the forward strand.
AGAACGGGTCCGTGTTCGGCCGCCAGCCAGGCATCCGTGAATTCGAAAAAGTCCAGCTCACGCTTGTCCGGGACGACACGCTCGACGTCCTCCAATCGGATCCGGTCCTGGTTTCGGCCGTAAAGCGCCAGTTTTTCCATTTCGTTCCGAAGCAGGGTCAGTTCCTCACCGGCTCGTTCGATCAGGGCCTCAACGGCATCGGAATCGACCTGCAGATTCTCGTTACGAAAAAAAGCGCGAACCCATTTCTGGATTCGTTCCTCATCGGGGGTTGAACACTCGACGTGTAGCGTATTCTCTTTCAGCCATTTGACAATCTTCAGATCAGAGCGAATTCCCGGTGTTTCCAGACAGGGCAGGGTTTGTTCCCGTTCCCTGGAGAACCGCTCACGGATCCAGTCCTCGTGGGACGAGGTAAAGTTTCCGCTCCGGTCGATAATGCAAACAACGCGTTTCCGGTCCTCAAAAGAGGAACCCCGAAGGTGTTCGTCGATGCGACCCGGATCAACCTCCGAGGCATAAATCCGCCGGTGCTCTACGTCTTCATCCCCGATGGTCTCAATCACCGAACGGCGAAGATACGCTTCGTTACCGGTAATAAACACACCGTTTATGTCAGTGAGGGAAGGGGGGTTGTTTCGGAATTCGAAGTAGTCCACGGTGAGACCTCTGGCGATTTTCATCATAATTTAAGAACCTCCGGTAACTCCCGATCGAATATCTGGGCTGGATTGACCGGGACATCATGCGTGACGTATAATACCATCTTATGTCCTCGGATAACATCAATAAACTGGTGAGCGAAATTCGTTCGGGGGAGACTCGCGCGATTGCTCGAGTTCTTTCCCGGATTGAAGACGACGGTGAGGCGACCGACGAACTACTCGACCGACTGTTTCCGGACGTCGGGGGAGCGTATCGTGTCGGCATTACCGGCCCCCCCGGAAGCGGAAAGAGCAGTCTGGTTACCCGGCTAACGGAACGCTTTATCGATCGGGAGCAATCCGTCGGGATCGTCGCCGTGGATCCAAGCAGTCCATTTTCCGGAGGTGCTTTACTGGGAGATCGTGTCCGAATGTCCGAGATCCGCCATCCCCTGGTGTTTATCCGGAGCATGGCCAGTCGCGGAACGTCCGGAGGACTTGCTCCTACCACACTCCAGGCCTGTGACGTGCTCGACGCGTCTGGAAAAGATCTGCTTCTGATTGAAACGGTGGGGGTGGGACAGTCCGAAGTGGACGTTCAGGCACTGGTGGATACCATTGTGCTTGTGCTCACGCCGGAGTCCGGGGACTCGATTCAGGCGATGAAAGCGGGGTTGATGGAGATTGGTGATCCGATCGTGATCAACAAAAAGGATCGTGGAGGAGCGGATCGGGTTGAACAGGAATTGCGAACGATTTTGAATATGCGTGGTACAACGACCAGTGGGGAGGTCGATCAACAGGAGGAACGGGACGTGGAAATTCTCCAGACGTCCGCTCGGGATGACGAAGGCCTGGATGAATTATTTGATCTCCTGATCGAACGAAGTATGAACGGGACTGCAAGTCGATCCAGCGAGCGGTTGCTGAGCCAGCTCGATCTTGTTCTGCAGGGACGTCTGATCGATAATTTCGAACGAAACACGTCCCTCGCGGAACGAAAACGGAACGCTATTGAGCGAATTCAGAATGGGGAGATTTCTCCTTATGGTGCCGCCCGGGAAATCGTGAGAGAACTCGGAATATCCCAGAAGTGACTGTCACGCCGGTTTCGTTTTTGTCCGCAAAACGAAGAGGGGCGCGATGAACCTCATGTTTATACCTTGTCCACGGGTCCGACGGAAAACCCCTGACCGGTGTGTTCTCCGGTCATGGATTGTGAGGAGATATCCCGGGAGCGCGGGACCGTGGTTGGATACACCGTAACGTTCACGTATTTTCTTGAGAAGCGATGACCGAAGCCGACGAAACCAACAATTCGGACGGCGCCGGACAAGAACGCCGGAAAGACTGGGAAGAAAAGGTGGAAGAAAGCCCACAGCGGAAAGAGCGCTATGAAACCTTTTCCGGCCTTCCGATCAAACCGCTGTATACGCCCGAGGATCTTGAGGACCTGGATTACGAAGAAGATCTGGGAAGGCCGGGAGAGTATCCGTTTACCCGGGGCCCCTATAAGTCCATGTATCGCGGACAGCTCTGGACCATGCGGCAGTTTGCGGGGTTCGGCACCGCCGAGGATACCAATGAACGGTACCATTACCTTCTGGACAAAGGACAGACCGGATTGTCCGTTGCATTTGACATGCCCACGCTGATGGGATACGACAGTGATCACGAACGAGCCCGTGGAGAAGTCGGTCGGGAAGGAGTGGCGGTCAGTCACATGGACGACATGCGGACACTGTTCGACGGGATCGATCCGGGTGAAATTAGCACCTCCATGACAATCAACGGCCCGGCGCCGATTCTGCTGGGATATTATTATCTGCTCGGGCGAGAGAAAGGTGTACCGGGTGATCAGCTACGCGGAACGACTCAGAATGACATTCTCAAAGAATATCAGGCGCAGAAGGAATTTATTTTTCCTCCCGAACCATCGATGAAGCTTGTGACGGACACGGTCGAATTTTGTACAAAAGAGATGCCGAAGTGGTATCCGATATCGATCAGTGGATACCATATCCGCGAGGCGGGATCAACGGCCGTGCAGGAGCTGGCATTCACCCTGGCCAATGGATTTGAATACGTCCGGTGGGCGAAGGAACGGGGGCTGGACGTCGATGATTTTGCTCCTCGACTGAGCTTCTTTTTCAACGCTCACATGGATTTTTTCGAGGAGATTGCGAAGTTCCGGGCCGCCCGTCGAATCTGGGCACGCCACATGAGAGAAGATTTTGGAGCGACTGAACCGGAAGCCATGCGGCTCCGATTTCATACCCAGACCGCCGGGGTGTCTCTAACCGAGCAGCAACCATTAAATAATGTCGTTCGGACGGCCTATGAGGCGCTATCAGCGGTGCTGGGCGGAACCCAGAGTCTCCATACGAATTCCTATGACGAGGCTCTGGCCCTGCCCACCGAGAAGGCGGTGAAAATTGCACTTCGAACCCAGCAGATTATCGCTCACGAAACCAATGTGACGGAAACCGTCGATCCACTGGCGGGGTCGTATTACGTCGAGTCCCTGACCGACGAGATGGAGGAACGTGCGGAGGGGTATTTCGATGAAATTGAAGCCCGAGGAGGTGTTATTGAGTGTATTCGTGAAGGGTATTTTCAGAATGAAATTTCAAAATCCGCCTATGAACAGCAGAAGAAAATCGAGAGCGGAGAACGGACGATTGTGGGTGTAAACCGGTTCGTCGAGGAAGACGAGGACGATGTGGATATTCTCAAAATCGATGAGACCATAGAAAAAAAACAACGGGAGGCGGTAAAGAAATTCAAAGAGAACCGTTCGGATCGAAGAGTGTCGGAGGCCCTGGACGACCTCCGTCGAGCGGCGGAAGAAGGGGAAAACCTGATGTATCCCATCATTGAAGCCGCGGAAGTGGACGTGACACTCGGGGAGACGGTGGAAGTGCTCAAGGATGTGTACGGGGTCTGGAAGGAAGTGGCCACACTGTGAGAAAAATTTTTCACACCGAGTCGAGGCACAACGGAAGGATGATCAAAGTGCTGGTTGGTAAAATTGGACTCGACGGGCATGACCGGGGGGCGAAAGTCATCGCCAACGCCCTCCGGGATGCCGGGATGGAAGTGGTCTACAGCGGCCTGCATAAAACCCCGGACGATATCGTGAATGCGGCTCTTCAGGAGGACGTGGATGTGATTGGAATCAGTATCCTGTCGGGAGCTCACATGACGCTCATCCCCGACCTGCTGGATCGCCTTGAGGAGGAAGGCATGGAGGACGTGCTCGTGGTGGTGGGTGGAATTGTGCCCGACGAGGATGCCGAGGAATTGAAGGAAATGGGGGTTGCGGAGGTGTTTCGGCCCGGATCTCCCCTGTCGGACATTGTGGAATTCATTGAATCCCATGAGGGAGATCGTTAATATTATTTCCTGTTTTTCTGCTTGTCCGCTTTCGCGTGTCCGCCAGTGGACCGTTTTCTAATGCGGGCGGCTCGTGAATCGAATTCCCTTCCTTGCCTTTCGACAAACCAATGTCCGACGACGTAAATTATAAGAAAACAATTCAACTTCCCGACACCGAATTTTCGATGCGGGCGAATCTAACCGAGCTGGAACCGCGGGTACAGAAGAAATGGAATGAGATGGATCTTTACGAATCTCTGCGGGAACGACGGTCAGGTAACGAGAAATACGTTCTCCACGACGGACCACCGTACGCCAATGGTGACGTCCACATCGGGACCGGTCTGAACAAGATTCTTAAAGACATCGTCGTCCGATTCCGTTCCATGGATGGGTACGATACACCATTTGTTCCCGGCTGGGACTGTCACGGATTGCCGATTGAATGGAACGTGCTTCAGGAACTCGGGGAGGAAGCGGAGAATATGCGTCCGTCCGAGATCCGGGAAAAATGTGCGGATGCCGCCCGACACTGGCTGGACGTCCAGCGGGAACAGTTCCGAAAACTCGGCTGTACGGCGGACTGGGAAAATCCCTACGTTACAATGGATCCGGAGTACGAAGCGTCGGTGATCGGGGTCTTTCGCGATCTGCTCAATAACGGCCACGTTTACCGTCGGAAGAAAACCATTCACTGGTGCCCGAACTGTGAAACAGCGCTGGCTTCCGCCGAACTTGAGTACGACGAAAAAGAATCCCCGTCCATTTTTGTGAAGTTTCCGATGCGATCGGATCTCATCGATCGATTTGACGCGTCGGTGCCGGACGACCTTCCCGCTTCGATTGTCATCTGGACGACAACGCCGTGGACGTTACCCGCCAATGTTGCAACGGCCGTGAACCCGACCTTCGCGTACGCTCTCGTGCAGGTAACCAATTCGGGTGGTCAGGGGGATGAACTGTTCCTCTTCGCCTCCGATCTCGTGGAGCGTCTCGAAGAGATGCTGGACCTGACGGACCTGCAGGTGCTCGCCACCATCTCGGGCGAACGCCTCGAGGGAGGAACGTACGAGCATCCGTTCATGGATCGGACCGGCGAGGTGGTCCTGGCGGATTACGTCGGGCTGGAGGATGGGACGGGATGTGTGCACATTGCTCCCGGCCACGGAGAAGAAGACTATTACACCGGATTGGAGTATGACCTGGAAGCATTCTGTCCGGTGGACGGAGCCGGCGAGTTTACGGACCAGGCCGGTCGATATGCCGGTATGAACGTGTATGAGGCGAATGATCCGATCTGCTCGGATCTCGAGGATCAGGGGGTGTTGCTCAAGCAGATCTCCATTACTCATGATTACCCTCACTGCTGGCGTTGTGATTCACCGGTCATCTTCCGGGCTACCCGGCAGTGGTTTGTTGACATTGACCACGAGAAAGCCCGGGATCGTGCTCTGGAGGAAGTGTCCGACGTTCACTGGGTGCCGGACTGGGGGGAAACCCGGATGAGGTCGATGCTGGAGGAACGTCCCGACTGGTGCATTTCCCGTCAGCGGTACTGGGGGGTTCCGATTCCGATCCTGTACTGTGAGCAATGCGACGAGCCATTGCTTGAGGATGAGGTGGTCGAACAAACCCAGCAACTCTTCCGGGAACATGGCGCGACGTCCTGGTTTGAGAACGACGCGTCCCTGTTCCTCCCGGAGGAGACGACCTGTTCGAGCTGTGGTGCCGGCTCGTTCAAACAGGAAACGGACATCTTCGACGTCTGGTTCGAGTCCGGTTCCAGTCACAGCGCGGTGGTTCAGAACCATCCGGATCTTTCCTTTCCAGCGGACCTGTATCTTGAAGGAACGGATCAACACCGGGGGTGGTTTCAGGTCTCCTTGATCCCGTCGGTGATCCGGACCGGGCGGGGTCCGTTTCGCGAATGTGTCACACACGGCTTTGTGGTGGATCAGGACGGGCACAAGATTTCGAAGTCGGACCTGAGCGGACTTTCCATGAACGCCGATACACTGGCGGAGGAGTACGGTGCGGACCTCCTCCGTCTCTGGATAACGTCCGTCGATTTCACCGACGATATTCCGGTTTCCGATGAAATTCTTGAAGAAACATCGGAGCCGTACATGAAAATTCGTCGGACGCTTCGGTATCTTCTCGGAAATCTGCACGATTATGACCCGGGGAAGAATCGGGTTGATCACGCCGAGCTCGAGGAGCTGGACCTCTGGGTGCGCCATGAGCTTTTTCAGTTGATCGAGAACGTTTCTGAAAACTACGAGGAGTACCGGTTCCACCGTGTCGTGCGGGAGATCCGTAATTTCTGCACTGTTCAGATGAGCAATTTCTTTCTGGACGTTTCGAAGGATCGATTTTACTGTGCGCCGGAGGATTCTCGTGTGCGCCGTTCGGGTCAGACGGCGGCTCACGACGTGCTGACGATTCTGACTCGGATGCTGACGCCGGTACTCCCCCATACGGCCGAGGAGCTCTGGGAACATATCCCGGGGACCTCCACGAAGAGTCCGCAGCTGGCGGACTGGCCCGAGGTTCCGGATCGATGGCAGAATGATGATCTGGCCTGGCACTGGAAGCGATTGCTGGAAATCCGGGAAGCCGTGTACGTGGAAATCGAAGCACTTCGTGAAGATGATCAGATTGACGAAAGTGGAGAGGTGGAGGTCGAGCTCTTCGCGGGAAATCACAAACTTCACGATCTGATCACTTCCTTTCAGGACCGACTTCCTGAGTATTTCCTGGTTTCCGACGTGGAGGTAGAAGAAGGGTCTATTCCTGAGCATGCCTCGACGTTTGACGACCTGGCGGGGATCGGCCTGGTGGTTGAACCGACGGAAAACAAGAAATGTGATCGATGCTGGACGTACAGGCCGTCGGTGGGTGAGGACGCCCGGTTTGATGATCTGTGTTCCCGCTGTGCCGATATCGTTCACACGTACGTGGGCGAGCAACAGTAAAATGACCGATCCCATCGATATTGCGTTTCTCCTTTCGGGAAGTGGATCCACCCTCGAAAACCTTCTGGAACATGTGGATGAAGGAGAGGTGGATGGTCGGGTTCGTCTTGTTATTTCCAGTGATCCCGACGCGTACGGTCTCGACCGGGCGGAGCGTTATGAGATCCCGACCGCCGTCGTCGAACGGAAGGAGTACGAAGATCGGGAGACGTTCAGCAAGGCAATTTCCGGAGAACTGGATCAGGTAAAGCCCGATCTTGTCTGTATGGGCGGCTTTCTTCATTTCTATATCGTCCCCGGTCGATATCAGTACCGGGTCATCAATATTCATCCGTCCCTTCTCCCGAAATACGGGGGTCCGGGATATTACGGGCATCACGTGCACGAGGCCGTTCTGGAAGCTGGAGAGAAGGAGACCGGCTGTTCCGTGCATTTTGTAACCAATGAAGGCTACGACGAGGGGCCGGTCATTTTACAGGAAACCGTTCCCGTGTATCCGGACGATACGCCCGAAACCCTTGAGGAACGAGTAAAAGAGAAAGAACGTATTGTATATCCGAAAGCGATCCAGATGATCGCGGAAGGTCGAGTTCACGTCGAAAACGGCACCGTTTTGTTAAACAGCGAATCAGAATGAGTAACACACTCGAAAAGGACCGGATCCGGATGATTGATGCCGGAACAGATTCGGATCGAAACTCCTTCTCCGACCATGTCCGGGAGGGCCTGACGGCCGATCCGAAGTGGCTTCCCTCTCGATTTCTGTACGACCGGCGGGGATCCGAGTTATTTGAAGAGATTACGCGGCAACCGGAATATTATCAATATCGAGCGGAGCGGGAGATCCTGAGAATTCATGCCGACGAGATAACGGCCGATCTGAGCGAAGAGGGGACGATTGTGGAGCTTGGCAGCGGAAATGCCGAAAAAACGAGAATATTATTACGATCGGCCCTGAACCGTTGGGGTCGTGCTCACTTTGTTCCGGTGGACATCTCCAGGGATTTTTTACTTGAATCCGCCCGGGAATTGGTCGATGAGTTTGAACACCTCAACGTCACGACGGTGGCCGGGACCTACCGGTCCGCTCTGAAACAACTCCCGGAGCGAAAGGCTCCTCGCCTCTTTTTATTTTTGGGAGGGAGCATCGGTAATTTTGAACCGGAGGAATCCCGGGCCCTGCTGTCCGAAATTCGATCGGTAATGCACCCGGAGGATCGGTTTGTCATGGGATTTGATCGTTTTAAAGATCCGGAGGTGATCGAACCCGCGTACAATGACGGACATGGAGTAACCGCCGAGTTTAATAAAAATATCCTGAAACGGATTAACCGGGAGCTGAACGGACAGTTCAAACCGGAACGGTTTCGTCATGAAGCTCCCTTTGTCATGGATCGCCGGCGAGTGGAAATGCATCTGGTGAGCCGGGAATCTCAAACCGTGCACGTGGAAGATCTCGATCGAACGTTTTCGTTTGAAGCGGGAGAGTCGATTCATACAGAGAATAGTTATAAATACAGGACGAATGAAATGATTGACCTCTGTGAGACGGTCGGGCTGCAAAAGGAATCCCTCTGGCAAGATGAGAACAATTATTTTTGTGAGATTCGACTCTACCCAGATTGAATTTTTGTGATTCATCGTGTACCAAACGAAGGGAGTCGTTCGGGAAGTGCCGGAGTGATCAAAACTGGCTTTCTTTTCCCTAGGAGGCTGCTGAAAAACCCCCGCTTCGTCAGTACGATCACAATCGGCGCGGCAGTGCGGCGTGATTTCGCAGGCAATGCCGTCAGCGCATTGCTGAGAAAAT
>CAZSFH010000002.1:0-20474 GCA_964606115.1 uncultured Planctomycetia bacterium
ACCATACCGACCATGACCCAGAACGCCAGGCGGTATTCAAGGAACAATCCGAGTATGCACAGGACGATCAGGATTGCGAGCAGACCGTTCTCAAGCAGAAGGGACATTCGGTCATGGAAATCGTCGGCGTTGTTACTATCGATTCGGTGCTGAACACCGTTGGGAAGATCAAGGTTATTGAGTGTGTTCTTGACCGCCGACGCGATTTCAAGCGGCGACTGCTGACCGACCCGGTAGATCGAAAGTTCGATGGACGGTGTACGGTTAAACTGAGAATGAAGCCCTCCCTCCTCGAAACCGTCGGTGATCTCCGCGATATCGGAGAGACGGACCGAGGATCCTTCTTCCGATTTGACGATCGCAATCGAGCCAAATTGTTCGGCCCACTGTTTTCGTTCCTTCAGACGAAGCAGGATTTCCCCCTTTTTTGTTTCTATGGATCCGGCCGGAATGTCATGACTGGCCCGCTCGATGGTTTGTGCCACCTCATCAAGCGTGAGGTCATAGGTTCGGAGGGTATACTGGGGAATTTCGACGTGCGTAACGTACTCAGGAACATTACTCAGCTCCACCTGGGATATCGCGGTCTTACTCAACAGACGATCACGCACTCGTTCACCGAGTTTCCGCAGTGTCCAGATATCCGTGTCTCCGTAAAGACCGATCTGAAGAACTTCTCGCTGGCGGGTCTGAAGTCGTACCTCGGGCTCCTCAATGTCATCGGGAAACGTTCGAATGCGATTGACCGCCTGATCGATTTCCTGGAACGCTTTCATACGCTCCGTACCGGAGACAAGTTCGATTTGAACCGAAGCCCCTCCTTCTCGAGCGGTGGATGAAATTTCCTTGATCCCCTGAATTCCCCGGACGGCTTCTTCGATGGGCTGTAGAATCCCACTTTCTGCTTCGGAAGGGGAAGCCCCCGGATACGTGACACTGATTTCAACCACGTCCAGCTGAAATTGGGGATAAACTTCTTTCTGAATATTGAACGTCATCCAGACACCCCCTCCCAGCAGAATGATCATAATCAGGTTCGCAGCGATCGGGTTACAGGCCATCCAGGCTATCGGCCCGGTATATTCAAACATGCCGTTGTTTGTCGAACCGCTGTTACTCATGAATCCAGACTAATCTTTGTTCCTTTTTGCTTCGGTATCCATACCGGTGTTCTCGTCACCGGGACTCGTCCTGAGGGGGGCGCCGTCGGTAATTGTGGTTAGTCCGGTTTTAACGACCTGATCCGATGATTCCAACCCGCTTCGGATGTAAGCATATTCGCTATCACGCATTTTCACCTCAACGGAGCGAATATCGAGTTTTCCGTCCGACATCACCCAGACGGTGTTCTCTTTTCGTAGATAATCTCGGTTCAGCCTGACCGCGTTCGTTATTTCTTTTCCTTTTATTACAACCTGAACCGGTGCGTCGATCAGAAGTTCCGGTTTATTTTCATTTTTATCCAACCGTGCGAGCGGATCTGGAACCTCCACCAGAATTTTCGCCATTCGTGATTGATCACCGACCATGCTGACTCGTTTGTACAGACGACCGGTTCGAAACGTATTTTCGGGCCAGCTGTTTCGGTCTCGAATTTGAACGCTAGATTGCACTTCGCCGGAGGGGTCATCCGGAATTCTGATCCAACGAAGTGTCGAAAGAGGAATTCGAACGTCCACCCAGAACCGCTTGACGCCAACAAGCCGGGCCAGCCGATCACCGGCTGCGACCTGAGATCCAACGTTCACATCTCGCGTCAGCACGTGTGCGTGAAAGGGAGCTTCGATCGATGTTCGTTGCAGGTCAAGCTTTGCTTGATTCACGGCGGTTTGCGCCAATTCGACGTCGGCCCGGGCGGACTCGAGCTGAGGTTTCCTCAGGACCAGTTCCTGGTTCGTCTCCTCGGAAAGCTGTTCTTTAATCGATTTATATTCCGACTCAGCGACGTTTTTACGACCCTTCTCCAGTTTTAGTTCCGAGCGGGCCTTCTGGAGTTCGTTTTTACGTTGCTGAAGAGTATATTTATAATCTGCCGGATCAAGGCGAACAACCGTTTCCTCTTTCTCCAGGTACCCGCCGGGAGTAAAATTCTCGCTGATTTCGAGAATTTCCCCCCGGACCCGCGGTCGAAGTATGATGTCCTTTGCCGGTCTGACGTTTCCCATGGCCTTTATTCGAGGTCGAAACGTTCCGGATGACGGTGTGGTGACCTCGACCAGCATTGGTGTTTTTTTCTTAGCGGTTTCCCGTGTGGCTTCTGGTTCTGTGGTGTAAATTCGATAAAGGATCCCGGCACCGATCAGCAGGACAATGAGGATAAGCAAAACGGATCGGACCCAGCCGGTGTTTAATCGGGTCGCGTGAAAGGAAGAAGAACGTTTCATGAATTTCTTTCAGTACAGGATATAACGACGGAGAGAAATAAGAATGGTACGAAACGAGTTACTTTATTAATTTACGCTTCCCGATCGACGACGGATTTCACAAATTTTTCTGCAGTGTTTTTTTATCAAAATAATACGTTTTTTTCGAATTCTCCGGACACCATCATCATTTTTTTAGTTGCAAATCAAAGATACGGGTCCGAATGAAAGAATTTGATGGGGATGTAATTTAAATTAAAATTTGAAATCAATATATGAATCCCATTGTAATAGGGAGTTACTCCCGTGTCAACGAGGTGTTTTCGGCTCCTGTCAATTATGTTGTGATTATTTGACCGTGGAATCGTTTCGTTCTACTACTCTTATGTTGAAAGACTGTTTTTATAAAATACGTCACGTCCTGCCTGTACGATGGCTTCAAATCGGGATCGTTTTGCTATCGGTTTCCTGCAACACCGGATCCGTTTCCCGGAACCCTTCATTCACATTACCGGAAACCTTTCGTTTGTCCGGAGAGAAGAAAGCTCCGGATCGCTGGTGGACGGCTTTTGATGATTCGAAGCTCAATCGTCTCGTACGATCATCTTTCTCAGGAAATTTTCAGTTAAAAACAGCCTGGGACCGTCTGGCACGGGCCAGGGCGATTGCAAAACGAGAAGGAGCGGATTTATATCCCGGAGTCGAGGGATCGTTGAGTTACTCCCGCGACGTCACGAAAAATACCGGAGGCGGTGGAACCATCGTGGGAGGATCCTTTGTCGGGGGCGGAAGCGGGGGACGTACCTATAGCAATGAATACACTTTGAGTCTCAACGCCAGTTATGAAGTGGACGTGTGGGGACGGGTCCGGGCGGCCAATGAAGCGGCTGAACAGGAGGTTCGCGCCTCCCGCGAGAACGTGCGTGCTACTGCTCTGGCCATTTCCGCGCAAATCACTGACATCTGGTACCGTCTCGTGGAAAATCGAGCTCAGCTAAATCTACTTGATGAACAAATTGAAACGAATCAACAGTATCTCGAACTGGTTCGTACTCGCTTCCAACAGGGAACTGCAGGATCGACGGAAGTATTACAGCAAGAAAATCTACTGAAGTCAGTGCGAACCTCGAGACATCAGGTCCGGGCTCGCATCAATACCCTCAAACATCAACTGGCCGTGCTACAGGGAAACGCCCCCGGGACTGAACCAATACCTGAACGTAACGACCTTCCGAAACTTCCTGATCGACCGGAAACCGGAGTTCCCGTACGCTGGCTTCACAAGCGGCCGGATCTTCGCCGGGCGTTTCACCGTATTCAATCCTCGGATCGGAGGGTGGCCGAGGCAATTGCGGATCAGTTTCCCCGTATTACCATTACACCTCGGTTTCGAACCGACGCGGCGACCCCCGCAAATCTGCTGGAAACATGGTCCGCACGTCTGATGCTGAACCTAATTCAGCCACTAATCGACGGCGGTCGTCGACGAGCGGAAGTTGAACGCACCCGTGCGGCTAAAAAGGAACAGGTTCATCAATATGCACTTGCCGTACTCAATGGTATTCGCGAGGTCGAGGATGCCCTGACGAATGAAGTTCAGCAACAAAACGTCATTCAGGGGCTGCGGGATCAATTGGATCGTTCCAGAAAGACCGTTGATCAACTGCTTGACTCCTACCAAAATGGTGCGGTTGGTTATCTGCGTGTGCTGGATGAAATTCGTAACCGACAGCAACTTCAGCGAAACTTGCTTTCGGCACGTGGACAGTTATTTCGATTTCGCATCGATCTTTACGAGGCGCTCGGGGGATCCTGGGATTTGCCATTGCCGGAAAATGTACCAGAGACCCTTTCATCCGGATTAACGAAAAACCGCTGACAACGGGGTCTATTTCAGACCGGGTTTATTTTAGTTCTTTTTGTCCGATTCAGGAAGGAACAGCATGAAACGATGTACAGCATTGACGGCTTTGCTGGCCGTCTTCTTATCTTTCTGTTCCCATTTGCAGAACCGGGAAATAGATGGTCCGAAGGAGGAGAGCCGGAACCTCCAACTCAATCTGCAGAAACGACTGCAGCCCGTCCCCGAACGGGCACGCCTTTCCAATCAGGATTTTTTTATCTGGGGCGGTTCGATGGTGAAGGGAGGCGATGGAAAATATCACCTGTTCTATTCACGCTGGCCCAAAAAACAAGGGTTCAAAGCCTGGCTGACGCATTCTAAAATTGCTCATGCGGTAGCTAATGATCCTCTGGGGCCGTACCGGTTTCAGGAGATTGCCCTGAACGATCGCGGCAGACAATTCTGGGACGGCCTGAACACGCATAATCCAACCGTAAAGAAGTTTGGAGACAAGTATTATCTTTACTACACGGGAACAACGGGCAAGGAGAAGACGCGCGAAGGGGCGAAATATAACTGGTTGAATCGAAATAACCAGCGAATCGGTGTCGCCGTGGCGAACGACCTAAACGGTCCCTGGAAACGATTTGACGAACCCCTTATTGATGTTTCAAAAGATCCCGGCGCTCCGGATTCACTTATGCATGCCAATCCGAGTATCACCCGGCGGCCGAACGGCGAATTTCTGATGACCTATAAAGCTGTGGGAAAAAAGCAGAAACTTCCGTCCGGAGGGCCTGTGGTGCACATGGTCGCTACCTCGGAGAATCCCACAGGTCCCTTCTCAAAATACAGAGATCCGGTCTTTACAGCGGAGGGCGAGGATTTTCCTGCGGAAGATCCATATATATGGCAGCGCAATGGACACTACTGGGCCATCCTCAACAATCACGGGGCGTTTGCGTCCAGAAAGGTCCCGCTTGTGCTTTTTCATTCGAGGAATGGGATCGACTGGAAGCTTGCCGAACACCCGATCGTCTCCAGACTTCGTATTCGGTGGAAAAATGGAAAGGTGCAAAAACTCCATTCCCTCGAACGTCCTCAGATCTGGTTTGATGAGCGCGGTAAACCCGCTGCTCTGTTTCTAGCGGCAACCGAAGATCGAAAATCACATTCGTTTAACGTTCACATTCCTCTCAACACAAAATAATTTTTCAGGTTATACTCACGGAGAGAGGATCTCATTTGCAGTCCGGGTTCCGGTCTCGATGCAGGCTGGAACGGATACGCCGTCCGTGAAATTTCCTCGTATGTAAAGCCCCGGATTATTTTTCTCGACCCTGCGTATTCGATCGACTCGACGACCGTGGCCGGGGGTATACTGAGGAATAGACCGATTCCACTGCTGGACCCGAACGAAATCGGGCCGTCTTTCCACACCTAAGATATCGTTCAGTTCCTTGTATACGATTTCTACGAGTTCGGATCGGGATCGTCGAGCTTGATCCGGTTCACGTCCACCGCCGACGAACGTGGTCATGGCTGCTCCCTCCTCAGGTGCACGGTGAGGAAAGATGGAAGCATTCCATAGAGAACCGAGAATCCTTCGATTTTCCGTTTCGGGAACAAGAAACCCGAAACCATTCAAATCACGGTCTCCTGTATATCTTTCGTAACCGAAGAACACGGAAGCGAGAGGGGGATATTCGATGGCGTTCAGGACGGACGAAATGCTCGAATTTAGTTCGTTAATGATCCGTGCCGCTTCATATGCCGGTACGGCCAGCAGGACGTTTTGTGCTCGAAGTTCACGATCGGAATCATGCCCTTCATCTCCTGGAGAAAAAGTAATGCGATATCGACCTCGGCTCGAGGAGGACTGAACGGAACGAACTCGCGAAGAATACTGGATTTGCTCGTCGAGCTGTTCCGCAATTTTACGCGGGAGCGTCTGCAAACCATCACGGAACGAAACCAGAGCGTGCTCAACGGAAGGATTTGGATTTTCGGTGGGTTCCAGGAACGAAGCAAGAGCTCCTTTTAAAATACTACCGGATCTCCGTTCCCATCGAGCTACCTTAGCAGTTGCTGTAGAAGCTTCCAGGCGTTCGGGTGAACCAGCATAAACCCCCGCCACGAACGGGTTCACAAGAAACTTCAGGACTTCCGATCCAAATCTCCGCTCGATTAAAGAGGAAAGTGTTTCATTATCGTGCGATGTACCCGGTTTCCGGAAGAATTCCAGGAGCACGTTCCATTTTCCCCGGAAGGACAACAAACGGGTGTTTAGAAATGAAAGGGGGCCGGTTGGAAACCGATGAAGTTTACCCTCTTTGAAAACGAAACGGTTATTCGCTACTGATCGAGCTTCACAGACCTCCTTATCGAGGTTGAGTGACGTGAATAGATTCGCCACCACGCTGGAGGTTTTCTGTAAACTGTTTGGCCCCCGTTCAACCAGAAAATCCCCGATGCGTTCGGATTGCATGACACCACCCGGGTTGGAGGAGGCTTCGAGTACCTGAACAGGAACGTTGTTCCGTGAAAGGTGAAAAGCTGCAGTCAGCCCAGTGATTCCCGCCCCGATAACGACCGTATCCATGACATCGGGATCAGTTGGCGGATTCATGATTCACCTTTGATCGTCAGCCAGGAAGTGATTCGAAAAGGAAAGTTCACTTCCCGTTTTGTTCGGACGAACGAACGTCCTGAACATATTTCAACAGATCTTCGAACTGACGGTGGAAATTATGTTCGTCATATCCGAGGGGGGTTTTAAAAAACGAAGCGAGGTGGGTCATTTCTCCGGCTTCGCCACGGCGTTCTGCAAGCTCCGCAAACCGGATCAGGTCCAGAACGAGCGGAGCGGCGAGGGCGGAATCCGATCCCTGCCAGATGAACTGGAGAGACATTTTCGTTCCGAGAAACCCTTCAAAATGGATGAAATCCCATGCGGTCTTCCAATCCCCCAGGGAGGGTACGTAATCGATACGGACACGGGAATGAAGCTCCTCGTCGCCGAATAGCCGGTTAAGCGCTTTCTGCTTGTCTTCTGTCTTGGTCTTTCGAGCTTCTTCATTCTCGAGGGTTTTTCCATCTTCATTTCCGAGAATATTATGTCCTTCCCAGCTCAGAACTTTCAGGTTTCGGGCCCGGAACATCGGGGCGAGCACGGTTTTTAACAGGGTCTCTCCGGTTTTGGCGTCTTTGCCCATATGGGGAATACCGCGGTCTTTCGCAAGTCTTGCAAGAGCGGGTAGAGAGTTTCCGGGGGAGGGGGTAAAATTGACGTACGGTGTGTTTTCCAGAAAAGAGGCCGTAGCGTACAGAACACTCGGAGGGACGGCCGGTGCCCGGGTTTGATCGTGATCTTTCAAAAATGAAAGATAATGATCCGGTTCCTCAGGTAAATCGACCGTCATACGCGGCTCTGTGGATGCTAAGTTCATTACGACCAGACGGTCCACCGACGATTTTTCACGAAACGTCCGAATTTGATCCCGCACGAAGTCCACCGCCTCCATGGCACTTGCGTTCGGTTGACGGGCCCAGTCCGAATCCGGACGGGCGAGGTGATCGTGATTTAATGGAAGAAGACCCGGTTCACAGCGTTCAGAAATGTCCTGGAGTTGGTCGTCGAGACGATCAATGAGTTTTTCCCGGAAGAGTTCAGAGGTTTCGTTTAACTCCTTTATACGCTCGTTCAAATCCAGAGGATAGAGCTCACATCCGCCGAACACCAGGGAATCAGGGTCCACAAAGGGGAGATCGTTCATGAGTGAAGTTTCGGTCACCATACCCGTTTTTGGAGCCTGTCCCCGTGCGATTGCACAGGTGCCGACGATCGTGGTGGTGGCTACCGCACCTCCGCATCCGATGATCCAGACCCCTATTTTTTGTGAAGAGTTATTCATCGATCATCCCGCTGAAATCAAAAATGAACGTGTGAAGGGACGATTGAATTGGAAGGTTCAAAATTGTGCAGGGTGTTGCTCAGACCTGAGAAAGGCAAGTGAGCGCTATGAACTGTTCCTGTGCGTGACCGGCGAATACTACACGGTTGGACAGGATCCACCCAAAAGATTACGACAGGAGGTCACGGAATAATTCTGAACATACACAACCAATACATACACTTTCTATTTTAACTTCTGATGTGGAAATTATCAAGGTTTTAACGATGATCGGAATAGCTCAGGATATGACCATGAGGGAAAACCAGCCCGGCATACCAGAAGGACCGTCCCGGAAGGCACGGTCCTGTTCTGGTATGGGAGCCTGGCCGTTGGTTATAGAATGCGTTTATTTTTTCTCGGTGATGTGAACCCATTTACGGCAGATGTTCAGTGCAAGAAGACAATAGGAGGTGGCGAGAGGCGGATAGTCCTCCATCCACCGGCCAACTTCGTTTTTCCAGGAGCCGTCTTCTCGCTGAAGCTCCACGAGTTTCTTGACCAGCTCACGGGACCACTGGTGACGGACGTCGGATCCGTCTTCCTTTTTTTCAACAAGGTACGGATCCCCCCATTCGTGCAGTGCCTTGGCGAAAGTATGGTAGTAGTAGTACAGGCCCTGCTTGTCCTTTTCGGGTTTCCCCGCTTCGGACATACCCGGGTTCTTTTCGAGTGTGTAGTTGTGCTGAATCCAATTATAAGCAGCCTGCACACGTGGGTCACGTTTGTCAAGGCCGGCGTAAATGAAACTCTTTAAACCGGCGTACGTCATGGTTCCATAGGACTTGGGAATAGTTTCTCCACTTGGAAGGGTCTTTTCCCCACCGTAGCTCTTGGCGGGATAATACATGAAACCACCGTCGTCTCCGATGGAATATCCTTTTTTCTTAAAGTATTCCTTCAGGTCATTGGACTCGGAACGGTTCTGGCTTCGCATCAGGAATGACACGGCCCGTTTCCAGGTGGGAGAATCCTGAGGAAGGTCGGCCGCTTTCAGGGCCCCCAGGGCAAACTGGGTGTTGGACATGTCCGCGTCCGGTTTTTCTTCCTCCCGGCTGTAATCAAATCCGCCATATGCCCAGTGAGCCTCACCGATATCATGATAATCCGGCTGGAACTGGGTGTCGACCAGGTATTTTCGACCTTTCTGAATCGTGGGCCGGAACTTTTCGTAATCCCATTTAGCATAAGCATCCCGTGCGGCGACGAGTCCCATGAGACCAGTGGCGGTCGAGTAGTTCGCGAGCTTGGGGGTCATCGCAATCATGCCACTTTCCTTCTGAGCATTCAGGATGAACTTCACACCCGCTTCAAACTCATCTTTATACTTCACCAGATAACGGGGAGGCCCATCGGCAAGAATTTTTACCGCAAAGGCCGTGACGGCCACGTTTGGATGACCTTTGGGACCGGGCCACGCTCCGGTCTCGTCCATCTGCTGATCCATCAGATAGGACAGCCCTTTTTGAAAATGCTTATCCAGCATTTGTCGGTATTTCTTATCTTCCTCTGTCAGCGAGTTCGACGCAGGGTCAGCCTGGATGTTCAAAGGAGCAACCAGAAAACAGACAAGCGTCACCATCAGGTACCATCGAGTGATTGTGTCATGCATGGGAGGTTCCAGATTAATCGGATGAAAAATGTGAGCGAAGATACGAGCGGTAATTTTGGAGAGATCGATCATATCGAGCGGACCAGTTCCGAACTCCCCCCTTTGTTTGAACGGATTGATCTTTCTCAGAGTTCCAGTGCTGTCGAAACTGATCCCAGTTCAGATCGTCGATCCTGTCTTCCGGGGAGCCGTCCGATCCCTGCACTTCCCGATTACCTGTTCCGTCGCTGGTAGCTGTCGAGGCAATCTCGTTATCAGATCCATTCTGGGATCGATCTCGTGTGAGCTGCATCGCCGTCCGAAGTTTTTCCTCGAGGAGTTCCCTGTTTGTCGAACGGGTCGTTTTTCCGGACTCCTGAAGGGATCGTGTCTTTTTGTTTTCCGCTTGATCCGTCGGAAGTTTCGTTTTTTTGACTGGATCAGAATTCTTTTCTGATGTGTTGGGGGACCGATGTTCTCGTTTAGCATGACCGGCGCCGGAGGACGAGGAGGACGCCTGTTTGCTGGATTGCTGTTGGTTCTTATCGCTCTCGGATAGCTGTTTCTGGAGGGTATCAATTTTGTCTCGAAGCTCTTGCCGGCGATTTTTAAGGGCTTTTTGTTTTTCTTCCGAAAGTGAACGTTCCTCCTCCATGGACCGGTTGAGTTCCCGGGCTTGCTCGAGTGTTCTCTGGACTTCTTTTTTCATGGAAGAACGGGCACTGGAATCAGTACCCCCCTGCTCTTTTTTCGAACGGGACTTAACGAGTTGATTGTTTCGGGGGCTACTGGTCGATTGTTGCACGGTTTCAGGGGATGGTGCGGTTGTTGTTTGTTTAGCTTGAAAGACGAGTTGAGCCCCGAATCCAATCACGAACAAACCAACGAAGGCGGAAGCTTTGCGGGAGGGGAACCGTTGGGGTGGGGGAGAAACTCGTTTAACAGACGATCGGAGACGTTGGGTCAGTAGTTGATAGACGGGATTGTTTCGCACCTTCGATGAGGTTCGATGCTGATGCCACGTAAGAAGGGCTCCGTCAAACGAACCGTATTGATCCAGCACGTAAAGCAACCGTGATCGACCGGGTTGATAGAGAAAGGTGTAGAGACCGCTTGTGATAAATCCGACCACAAGGAGAAGAATCAACGTAAAATTCGTATGCGGAATCCGCACAAATCGACTCAGAACGAGCCATGCCAACCAGAAAAGCAACGTAATCAGAGCGCCTCTGGCAAACCTCTGAAGGCGATGATTGGCCAGGATCCGGGAGCACCCCTGGTCGATAAATTGATCAAGGGAACAGGATTTGTTCCGTTCGTTTGGTGATCGTTTTGAAGTCATGGTTTAATTTGATTTCGGGTTTCCCTCACGCCCTTCTTTTCCTTTTAATTCTTCTTTTTTAGGCCCCCAGACCTTTTTGGACTCTTCAATGTTCGCCTTGATTTCGTCCTGTTCCTCACTGTTCGGTGGTCGTACGATGATATTTACCGGAGTGGTATTCGGGGGAAGCACGTTTTTACGGGGACGAAAGGCCGTATCGGTTCCCCCCTGCGGTACCGGAATGTCCAGAATGGCCGAAGGATCATGGAGAAGAGCCATGATGGTTTTGACGCGGGAGGCTTCAAATATCTCCTTTTTCTCCCGATTCGGTCCGACGTTTTTAATAAACTGTGATCCCGCAAATACGTAGCCGAAGCGGCGCATCGTCATGTCTTCCCGGACATTGTGAACGAGATCCTCGGCCCGGTACCGAATCCACTCCCCATTGTTTAATTCCCACTCCACGAGAACCACCACCGGGTCCCCCTCCGGAACAGTGGGATCACCGAGATACTGAGGTCCGATCTCGGAGGGGTTCTTTTCATGATTGAAGTTTGTAAGAAACATCGAAGTGTTAAATTTTTTCGGAGTAACCTCCGTTACGAGAACGGATTCATGTGTTTTTCCCCCTTTTGAGCAAAGGAATAGTTCAAGAACGGCGGTTCGATTGATGACGGATCCCGGAATGATGAACGTGGACGAGCGTCTGTAGATTTTAATCGGCGTGTTCGGTACGTCGAGGGAGGGACCGTCCGGACGGTAGGGAGCGGGTACGATGGTTCCCGGACGTTCCGTGATCGAGGTATGCCAGCTTTTTTTCAGGGCCCGTTTTCCAGAACGCTCGTCTTTGTCCTCCTGGTTTTCCGTGTTCCCCGAAGAGGATCGGTCCGACGTTTTCGTCTCCTGTTCTTGACCGGTGGTACCGGAGGAGGGAGTCGGGGATGTCGATTTGGAAGTAGAAGAGGAGTCGGAGGTCTCACCAGAAGACGAAAGAACCCCTTCCTGGTCGGTGCGACCGGTGCGGTCCGGTTTCGTACGTTCGCCTGTACCCTGATTTTGTTGAGCATTTTTACCAGACGGCTGTTCGCTCCGGTCTGATGCAGATCCTGTATCGTTCCGAATGGTATGTCCGGATGATATCGAGGGCTCCTCCGATTTCGACACGGATCGGTCGAGATCGGATTTCGGTTCATCTACCGAAGAATCCTGTTCCGAGCAGCTCAACAAACTGGCTGAAAAGAACAGCACCGCCCCGACCGTTAGAAACCAGAAGGGTCCGACGGTCGTTTCCATCAGTTGAAATCGGCTGAATCGTTTCTTCATTCGGGATGCTGTAAAAAAACGTTTCGCACCGGTTGCGAAAAACCCGCTCCTTATAATTGTAACGTTCAGGATCGGAGCAGGTTCAATAATATTCTGTTTAAAAAAGCGGGTTCAATCAGCAGGAATTTCTTCGGCCCCCTTCGATCACCGTATTCTTTCCCAAATAGGGCGTTGAGACCGAATTTACTGAGAGCAAACCCTCAGGGTAACTGAAGGATCCCCCTTTTTATGAAGCATCATAAATATTATATCAGAGAAACCGGGAGGGAAAAAGAATAGGTATTCCGTAAGGCAAAATGATTGCCCGGTCCTCAGGGAAGGTAGCAAGTGATGTTTACAGTTCGTCGTCCGGCCCGAGCAGAATTTCATCCACGGCTGCACCCGCCGGCATCATCGGGAAGACATTTTCTTCTTTTTCAACCACCACTTCCAGCATATAGGCACCAGAACTTTCAAGCATCCGATCCAGGGCGTCGGAGAGGTTTTCTCGTTTCAATACCCGTTCACCCGGAATCGAAAACCCTTCCGCAACCTTAATCAGATCCGGATTTTTGAAGTCAACGAACGAGTAGCGTTCTTCGAAGAACAACTGCTGCCACTGTCGGACAAGACCAAGATAGTTATTGTTCAAAACAATGATATTGACCGGCAAGTCTTCCTGCGCGATAGTACCAAGTTCCTGGACCGTCATTTGAAGGGAACCATCCCCGATAAAACCGATGACGTCCTGATCTGGCTGACCGAATTTGGCCCCGATCACCGCCGGTAATGCAAATCCCATTGTACCCGATCCGCCCGAGGTCACGTGAGTGCAGGGAGTTGTGTAATCAATGTAACGCATCGCGGCCATCTGATGTTGTCCGACGTCAGCGACGATGATGGTATCGTCGTTGATTTTATCGGAGACCGATTTGGCCACTTCACCCATTTTAATCTTGTTCCCGGTTGAGGAGAGGTCCTTTTTGACCACCTTTTCTTCCTCTTCCTTGTTGTAGCTTTCAATTTCTTCAAACCAGGATTCATGATCGTCTTCCTCGATCAGCGGATTAAGTTTTTTTAGAGCCCGTTTTGCGTCTCCCTGAATCGGTACGGCCGTGGGGACGTTCTTCCCGAGCTCTTTCGGGTCAATTTCGATGTGGATGATTTCGGAATCAGGCGCGTAATCCTCAAGTCGACCGGTCACCCGATCGGAGAACCGCATGCCGACCGCAAGGATGACGTCCGCGTCGTTGGTCACCATGTTCGGTCCGTAGTTGCCGTGCATCCCGAGAATTCCGACGTAATTCGGATGGTCCACCGGAATGGAGGAAAGTCCAAGATGAGTGACGGCGACCGGAATATTCCCCTGTTCACTCAGTGTTTGAAGTTCTTCTTCCGCCTCCGCCAGCAACACGCCGTGACCGGCCAGAATATAGGGACGTTCAGCCTCGTTGAGCAGATCGGCCGCCTTTTCGATCTGCTCCATCTCCGGTTCACGATCGGGGACGTTGGTTTCATCTTCCACCTCGATCCCTTCCAGTGAGGTCGGATATTGAAATTCAAATTCCTCCTGCTGAGCGTTTTTACAGAGATCGATCATCACGGGACCCGGCTTTCCACTGGTGGCAATGTGAAATGCCTTTTTCATCACTCGAGGGATCTCTTCGGGAGACTGCACCTGGTAATTCCATTTCGTAATGGACTCCGTAATTTCCACGACCGGTGCCTCCTGGAAGGCATCCGTGCCTATCACGTCTTTCGGGACCTGTCCGGCAAGACAGACCATGGGTATGGAGTCCATCATGGCGTCCGTGATGCCGGTGACCAGGTTCGTCGCTCCGGGTCCGGAGGTGACAAGACAGACGCCGGGCTTTCCGGTCACCCAGGAGTACCCTTCCGCCGCATGAGAGGCCCCCTGCTCATGACGGACGAGGATGTGCTGAAACTGATCACGATATTTGTAGACCTCGTCGTAAACGGGCATTATGGCACCGCCCGGATACCCGAACACGACCTCTACGTCTTCATTCAATAGAGATCGAACGACAGCTTCAGCCCCTGTTATGGTTTCGGTAGATTGATCTGTTTTCGTGGTTACTGGCATGGTAATCTCCCTAACGATAACAGTTAGCAACCTGTTCCTGAATTCGCTTCTGGTCCGGAGTCAGCTTTTCGTCGTTGCCGGAACCGGATGACGTCTCGGTTTCAGAACTTCGGTGGTTCTGAATCGTTCCAAACTCCGATTTCGGCAAGGCACCGTGAATCATAACGGTAACCTTCGCCTGGCTCGAAGCGGATTCACCGTTCCATTTAACCTGGTCGATCTGAAACTGTCCCCGGGAAATTTTTGAGAACAGCTTTTTAATAAATTCGGTTTTCTCATTTTCGAACTTAAATGATCTACGGTTCATTTTCATGGTCCCTGGTTGTAAAACTATGTACGTGCGGAAAGGAAAAAACGGGAAAAATCCCGGGCCGCGAGGCCATCGATGTAGTAATTGCTGGTCGGAATTGAAAGGTGTTGGTGTATAGACGTGTCCTTAGAAGGACACTAGTACCGGGACCGATAGGGATAGGGCAGTGGAGAATCGGTCGGGAAGGAGGGAAATAGAAGAAACCCGTACGGACGTCAAACGTGCCCGCACATCACGTATCCGTTTTTGATAGGTCATCGTGATCATGGGTTTGCCCGATTCACCACTTACAAGAGAATTATCCGACGTTGAATAAATATTATACACATCTTTTCCTTCCTGTCAAATGGAAATCGGGAGTTCGGGCTGAGACATGTGAGCGAACCGGAACATCTCAGCTCTCCAGCCGATTGATAACCTGTTGCGTCATTTCCGTTGTGGATAAGGTTCCACCGAGGTCCGGGGTGGTGGCAGACTCAGAAATCGTCTGCTCCAGGGCAGTTTCAATTCGTTTCGCTTCCGTTTCGTGTCCGAGGTGTCTGAGCATCATAGCTCCACAGAGAATTGCGGCAGCGGGATTGGCCGATCCGGTTCCGGCGATGTCCGGAGCACTTCCGTGGACGGGTTCGAAAAGAGCGTGCCGATCGCCAATGTTCGCGCTCGGACACAGACCCAGTCCGCCAACCATACCGGCAACCAGGTCACTGAGGATATCACCGAACATGTTCGTGGTAAGCAGAACATCATATCGATCAGGATTCATGACCAGACGCATCGCCGCTGCGTCTACCAGGCCCTCCTCATATGAGATGTCCGGATAATCCTGAGCGATAGATCGAACACATTCGAGAAATAGACCGTCGGATTGCTGTAACACATTTGATTTGTGCACGGCTGTTACGGAAGATCGATCAAACCGGTCCGCATACTGAAATGCGTATTGTGCAATTCGTTCGCTTGCCTTTCGGGTAATCCTTCGTGTTGCGTCTATCTGACCGGGTTTGACTTCTCGTTCTTCTCCCACGTACAGTCCTTCTGTATTCTCCCGAACGATGACAATATCCTGATGAAGCAGTACCTCGTCCCGGGACGGGATAATCGGTGTTGGACGGAGGTTTACGTAAGTGTTCAATTCCTGGCGAAGACGAATGATCACGTCCGCGGCCGTTTCACCGGCAGCTCCAAACAGCACCGCGTCGGCTCGTGTTGCCCCTTCAAGCGTTTCGTCCGGAAGGGCCGTCCCGAGTTCTTCGTATACGGCATCCCCCGCTTCGTATTCTTCAATCTGAAGAGAAATTCCGATTTCATTCAGAACGGACAGGGCAGCCTGAGTGACCTCAGGACCTATTCCATCTCCACCAATAACGGCAATTTGATACTGGTCTGTCATGTTCTCGAATGCAATTATTAATGAAATGTGTCATGTCGCTCCGTCCTCAAATTTTGGATACGAGTAACGAAAACACGATGAGGACGTATGGGCGCATTGGCCCAGAAACCAGCTCGTGGTTTCTAACCGAATTCTACGGAGAAACCGCTGGAGACCCGTCGAGCGTGCCAGCCTCGAATAGAAACCTCATTAAACGCCTTTTTCAGAAGTGAATCAAATGACACTCGCACCCGTAAGAAATTTGATTCAATCCGTATTTGTAATTAATATATGGTTTCAAAAAGATATGTATTCGATCCCTGATTGCCGGTTATTGATATTCGTCGGAGCTTGTTGTGGTTGATACGGAAGATTTAACGAACGCGGTGGAAGATTACCTGAAAGCCATTCACGAGGTGGAGGAGGAAAAAGAAGCCGTCTCCACCTCCGATCTGGCGGAGCGACTTGACATTTCCTCTGCGTCGGTTTCCGGAATGACCAAAAAACTGGCTGAAATGAACCTGATCGAGCACCGGCCGTATGAAGGTGTTTCACTGACTGAACCAGGGAAGAAGATTGCTCTCGAAGTCGTCAGGCACCATCGTCTCATTGAACGGTTTCTTGCCGAGGCCCTGGATGTCTCCTGGGATCAGGTGCACGAGGAAGCCGAACGGCTCGAACACGTGATCTCGGAGGACCTCGAGGATCGCATGGACGAATTCCTCGGTAACCCTGAAACCGACCCGCACGGATCTCCCATTCCCACCCGGGAGGGCCAGGTGGAACGACCTCCATGCAAACCGCTTTCGGACATGGAACCCGGAGAAGTGTCCATGATCTATGAGGTCAGCGATCATGATGCCGAGTTATTACGGTATCTTGCACGCAAACAGCTTTATCCGGGAACCCGGATCGAATATGTTTCATCCGAACCGTATTCGGGAGGCGTTAAATTAAAGGTGAACGACAAGGTGGTTGAAATCGGTACGGATGCGGCCGGTCATATCCAGGTGACGGATGAGACGGAATCTTCCTGAACGGATCCTGCAAACGTTTCTTCACGAAAAGGACGCATGCCTTCTTTTTTCGTGGTGTTTATTACATACCCTCCGAAGATCTGTTTTTGGGGAACCTGGAGTAAGGTTTTGTGATCTGGTTTTACCTGTACATGATCGGTACTGTGGCCGGAGTTGTGAATGCTGTGGTTGGAGGCGGGTCGATGCTGACGGTACCCGCTCTCATTCTCGTTGCCTCCTTCGGGGAACGAGCGGCGGTGGGGAGCAACCGGTTTATGCTAGTATTTATGACATTGACCAGTTCCTACCGGTACTGGAAATTCGATAAAATTCAGTCACCCGCTCTTAAGCGTCTTCTACCGGGGATCATTCCGGGTGCCTTTCTGGGGGCCGTGGTCGCGGGCCGGATGAATGAGCGTATTCTCAGTATGACGATCGGGATCATCACGCTATTTCTTCTTATCCTGCTGTACGTTGAGCCGGATCGAGGAGAAGAGGAACAGGATCCCGTACGCGCCTGGTGGAGTCTTCCGGTATTGGTTCTCCTTTCTGTCATACTCGGGTTTTACGGAGGATTTTACGGGGCGGGTGTGAGCACACTGTTGTGTTTTACGCTGATTTATCTCATGGGGCGCACAATGATTCAGGGCATTGGCACCGCCCAGGTTCTAACCTTCTTTATTTCACTGGCGGCCTCCGTCCGTTTTGCCATGGACGGGCATATTCAGTATCTCAAGGTGCTTCCCCTGGGGTTAGGACTGGTGACAGGAGCCTATGTCGGTCCGTATGTGGCGGTAAAACTCGGAAACAGATGGATCAAGATCGTTTTCTCCATCATGGTGTCCCTCGCAGCCCTCAAACTTTTGGTTCCGGACGCCCTTGAGGTCATCCTTCAGCTGTTTTAGGGCCCGATAACGGGAGGAAAGGTTGTGATCCCGAACAGGTTCAAAACATAATTTCACCAAACCGCTCCTCCCGTACTTTTTCCGGGAGCACCCGGTAGTCATGGGGCTCAAGGGTGTAGGTCCCACGCCCTTCCGTAAGTGATCGAATGGTTGTGGCGTATCCCAGCATCTCGGAAATCGGGACGAATGCGTTGATGACCCGTTCGTCCTCCTGACTGTCGATCTCCTTTATTTCCGCTCGCCGGCGGTTCAGGTCTTCCACAATTGCCCCGAGATGGTCGGACGGGCAAACCACCTCCAGGCGCATGATGGGCTCAAGAATCTCACAGCCCGCTCTCTTCAGGGCATTTCGAACCGCACGGGAGGCGGCGGCCTCAAAAGCGTTTCGGGAATATCGATCAGGATCGACGGAGGCGGAGATACCTCGTATTTTCGTGTAAATCAAAGGGAACCCGGTATTCCCACCACCGGCACCACCACTTTTGAGACCTTCTTTGATCGATGGAATTAATTCTTTCGGCAGCGCATCCGGGTCGTCAAGGTCGAGATCGATGTCCGGGTTCAGCTCATCTTCATTCGGCGCGAGCTTCACCGTCACTTCAGCGTACTCCGATTGTTCGTTCGTTGATTTCTCAAATTTACCCGTTGCCTGTACCGGTTCCGCCACCCGTTCCCGGTAAGACACCCGTACATCTCCGACTCGAGCTTCGACGTTAAATTCCTCCATGATACGCTCGCGGAGAACCTCCAGATGAAGTTCTCCCATTCCGCTCACGATTTGCTGTCCTGTTTCTTCTTCTTCACGTACTTCGAAGGTCGGATCGTCCAGGGCCATTTTTTCCAGGGCTTCATCCAGTTTTTCTCGATCGTCGGACGATTTTGGTTCAACGGCCATATCAATAACGGTTTCGGGGAAGGATACCTGTTCGAGGATCAGGGGGGCCTCGGCCGTACAGAGCGTGTCTCCTGTCCGGGTGTCGGAAAAACCGTGCACTGCGACGATACGGCCCGCTTCTGCCTCATCGACCTGGCTTCGTGAGTGCGCGTGCATGTTGTAAATATTCGCCACCCGTTCGTTGACGTCCTGGGTGGCGTTGTAGAGCTGTTCTCCCTTTTTCAACCGTCCCGAGTAGACGCGCACGTATGCCAGTTCTCCGTGCTGATCCGTGTCGGTTTTGAATACAAGGGCGGCAAGAGGCTCGTCCGGATCCGATGCTCGTGTAACGGTTTCGTCGGAGTCCGGATCGATGCCCTCCACCGATGGTACGTCGGTGGGAGAAGGAAGAAAATGACAAATCCCGTCCAGAAGCGGCTGGACTCCGATGTTCCGAAGAGAGGCGCCACCATAGGTTGGAACGAATCCCTGATCGAGCGTTCCTTTGCGTAATGCCGACCGAAGCAGGTCCGGATCAATCGTTTCGTCTTCGAGGTACGCCATCATCAGTTCATCGGAATAATCGCTGGCCTCCTCAAGAAGACGTTCACGATATCGGTTCACGTCTTCCCGGGAGTCGTCGGAGACTTCGTCTTTGTTGATCTTCGCCCCTTTTGATTCCTGATCAAAATACAGGGCTTCCATTTCGATCAGATCAACGACCCCCTCCAGGTCGTCTCCGGATCCGATGGGAATGGTGATTGGTACTGCCGTGGCGTCCAGTACTTCGGCCATCTCATCCATCACCTGCTGGTAATCAGCTCCCATCCGATCCAGTTTATTCACATAAGCAATTCGTGGAATATCATACGTGTCCGCCTGTTGCCAGACCGTCTCGGATTGAGCCTCGACCCCTCCTACGCCACAAAAAACCCCTACAGCTCCATCCAGTACCCGGAGCGATCGCTCGACTTCAGCGGTAAAATCCACGTGACCGGGCGTGTCGATAATGTTGATCTGGTGGTCCATCCACGTGCAGGTCGTGGCGGCGCTGGTGATGGTGATACCACGATCCTGTTCCTGCGATCTCCAGTCCATGGTTGCCGTCCCCTCATCCACTTCCCCCATTCGATGTTCACGGCCGGTGTAAAATAGCATTCGTTCGGTCGTGGTGGTTTTCCCGGCGTCAATATGGGCAATGATGCCGATGTTTCGAATTTTCGAAAGCGGATGGTCCATGGGATTCCCGGCGGATTGCGGTTAACGACAAACGCTTGAGAAGGAACGATCAAAAATAGAGGAAATGTGAAGTTGACGGGAACAATGATGGGGATGATCGTCGTTTCACCATTATTTTATATTATGTTTCCGCTGATTTAAATTCCGGAATTTGTCCGGAAAAGCATAATTGACGTTCGTCACTTTCCTCCTCCAGTGTAAACGTTATTTCCGTGGTAAGGTATCTTTTTAGATCCGGATAGAACCGGTCCGGATGATGTTTGATCTGTAATTCAGACGCAACT
>CAZSFH010000002.1:20484-24607 GCA_964606115.1 uncultured Planctomycetia bacterium
AGATTCATGAGTTCCGAGGATTCATCGAGCCGATAGGCGTCACAGTGATAAAGCGTTTCCCGTAGTTCATATATATTCTGAAGTGTGTATGTGGGACTGGTCACCGTCTGCCACGGATCCTCCCGACCGAGACCTGCTGCGATCCCTTTGACGAAAACGGTTTTACCCGCCCCGAGAGGTCCCAAAAGACCCAGGACGTCTTCTTTCCGCAGGGAGGTTGCGACTCGTCGCCCCAGGTCAAACGTTTCCTGCTCGGAATATGTGCTGATCCTGATGGTTGACTCTGAACTCATCGATGTTTTCCTGAGGATGAACAGGTCTTCGTTCTTAACACAATCTGACCAATGACGATAACAGCAATTATATATAAAATACGCTGAACATTATACAGTACAAATTACCATGACAACGCGAGAATTACGTCTCCTCTCTTCTTCGTGTTGAAGGAATGAATGCCATTTCGGTATTGTTTCCTCAAAAATCCATGAGCTTCGCCGAAATAAAGATGCTGAGGTTGTGTATTTCTTGCGTTGCCATGTTAAGAAGAAACGTTGCGAGGTTGATACCACTGCATATGTGCCATAAAATACTTTCGATCTAAATCCGGGGTTCTCCCGGCAGGGATCAAGAGTCAACGGGGCGTAGCTCAGCCTGGGCTAGAGCGCCACGTTCGGGACGTGGAGGTCGCTGGTTCAAATCCAGTCGCCCCGATTCGTTTTTTTCATACTCCCCGGTCTATGGGAAATCGATCATCATCCACAGGCTCGAGATATGATCAGCACTCCAGTCCCGCTTCGGTTCTATTTGTTACCTGTTGCGATCGTCACATTTTTCCTTTTCCCGTCGCTTCTTCACGCCCAGCACCCCGACGCCTACTCCTCAGGTCGGGACGGTGAACCGATGAACATTGTCTGGTTTATTGTGGAGGACACGGGACCCGACCTGGGGAGTTACGGTGAACCTCAGGCCCACACACCAAATCTTGATCGATTTTCCGAAAATGGTGTCCGTTTTACGAACGCCTTCACGCCGACGCCGGTCTGTTCCTCGAGCCGTTCGGCATTTATGACCGGAATGTACGCTCACAGCATCGACACCCAGCATCATCGTTCCCACCGCGGGGACGGTTACACCCTTCCGCACGGGGTTCGTCTGGTCACCGACTGGCTGCGGAAAAACGGCTATACCACCGGATTGATCGAAACGATGCCGGAACCCGTGGACTGGCACGGTAGCCCGAAGAAAGACTGGAATTTCACGTACCAGTCTCCCGACGGCTCATCGTCCCAAAGGGCGTATGACACACAGGATTGGTCGGAACTCACGAAAAACGAACCGTTTTTTGCCCAGGTTCAGATTCCCGAATCACACCGCGGTTTTCACGGTCCACGAAAGGCGGATCCGGAGAAGGTGGATCTCCGGCCATACTATCCCGATCATCCGGTGGCCCGAAAGGACTGGGCGCGGTATCTCGATACCGTGTCCTTGGCGGACCGGAAGTTCGGACAATTCATGAAGTTGCTCCAGAAAGAAGGACACTTTGAAGACACACTTGTGATTTTTTTTGCGGACCACGGCCGGGCGATGGTTCGCGGCAAGCAGTGGCCGTACGACAGTGGTTTGCAAGTGCCGCTCCTGATCCAGTGGCCCTCGGACCTTGAGGCTCCGAAAAGATACGAGGCCGGTACCGTGGACGATCGTCTGATTAACATCATTGACGTGACGGCGACAACACTGTGGGCGGCAGGGGTGCAACCGCCGATGCTCATGCAGGGAAGGGTGTTCTACGGTCCGCGTGCGGATCGCCTGAACCGGAAGTACGTATTCGGAGAGCGGGGACGAGGGGACGAAACCGTGTTTCGAATCCGAACAGTTCGATCGAAAAAATACCGGTATATCCGCAATTATTATCCGGACCGACCGTTTCTCCAGCGAAATGCCTATAAGGAACGAGCGTATCCGATGATGGACCTTCTCCGACAATTACATTTCAAAGATCAGTTGACACCGGTGCAGGAAAAGCTTCTGGCCCCGGACCGTCCCGCTGAGGAACTATATTATCTCCCGGAGGACCCACATGAAGTAAATAATCTGGTCGATTCGAAGAAGCAGAAGCATCGCGACGCATTGCATCGTCTCCGGGGTGCTCTGCAGGCCTGGATTGAGACCACGAATGATCAAGGTCGATTCCCGGAAGATTCGGACGTTCTGCAAAAATGGAAAGATCAGTTTAATAAACAGTTTCGTGCTTGGAAAAAGGCGTATCCGGAAAAATACCGGCGCTTCAAGAAGCTGAAGGAAGAGTGGCGCCGGAAAGAGACGGAATCGAAATAAGGGCTTTCCGTCCTTCTCTTCGGAAGGTAGAAATCCCGGTCGGGGGGGGGTTTGAAACAGTTCACCGCAGGTACTACCATTTTTACGAAACAACTTATTTTCGGATTGTCACGTCAGGACGCGCTCAACCCTATTCTTTGAGCTGATAGCCATGAGCTCTTCATCCGAGTCTCTTTCCCGGGACATGTCCCTGTTCGATATAACGATGATTGGAGTCGGGGCTATGATCGGGGCGGGAATCTTTGTTCTGACCGGTAAGGCGTCCGGTGTCGCGGGTCCTGCCCTCATTCTCGCCTTTTCGCTGAACGGAATTGTTGCACTTCTGACGGCGATGGTCTACGCGGAACTCGGTTCGGCCATTCCGGAAGCAGGAGGGGGATATCTCTGGATTAAAGAAGGATTACCGGGATCAAACGCTTTTCTTGCGGGCTGGATGAGCTGGTTCGCTCACGCCGTGGCGGGGGCACTGTACGCACTGGGATTCGGGGCATTTATTTCGGAAATTCTCCATATGATCATGCCCGGTCTCATGGAGCCGATCACGCGTTTCCTCAGTAGTTTCACGTTCCTCGTGAGCTGGACCGGTCTGGAAGTGACCGGGGGGGAAATGGTCAATAAGTTTTTCGGACTGAGTATCGCCCTCCTGTTTGGATACATCAACTTCCGGGGAGCGAGTGAGACCGGGCTGGCCGGAAACATCGTGACCGTGCTGAAAGTGATTGTGATCGGGATCTTCGTGCTGTTCGGTCTTAAGTTTATGTTCGGAGCGGATGTCCTGATGAGTTTCGGGGAATCGGATGCATCACAGGGGAACATGGGAACGTCTCAACTGCGTCCGTTTATCACCGATGACACGGGGTGGATCGGTATTCTTTCGGCGATGGGATTTACATTTATTGCCTTTGAAGGATACGAAATTATTGTCCAGGCGGGAGAGGAAGTGGAAAATCCACGGGAGAACATCCCCAAAGCCGTGTTTTGGTCCTTGACCGTGGTGATACCGATTTATCTCCTCGTTGCTTTTGTCTTAGTCGGCGGGACGTTCAGTAACATGATCATTGGCTCCGTGGAGCCGGCGAAACTGAGTAATATTATCGAAGGAGACACGGAGCGCCGGAAAAAACGAGCGGAAGTTCTCGAGGCACTCGGATACACCACATATCAGAAGCTAGATTCATCAGAGGGAGGACATAGCACGTCGGCGGCGGGCAATCCAACGGAAGAACATTTCCAGCAGGCGGTTAAAGAGCTGAAATCGTACAACGACATGTCGTATGAAGAAGCTCCGGCGGCGGCTCAGCAGTTAGTTTCCAAAAAGACCTGGAGCGATCTTAAAATTCAGAATTTCGAGGTGCTCGAACATATCGGAGAACTCGGACTGGCGCAGGCCTCCCGGCAATTTGTTCCGTTCGGGATGTACCTGATTCTCGTGGGAGGACTTCTGTCCACGATGTCCGCGCTCAATGCGACGACCTTTTCCTCCACCCGGGTTTCTTTTGCGATGGGACGGGACAACAATCTTCCGGATCAATTTTCCGCGATCCACCCCGATACCCGTACCCCGTATATGGCACTGTTCTGGACGGTAATCCTGATCTGTGCAATGGTTTTGTTCGTGCCGATTGAAACCGTGGCGGGTGCGGCGGACGTGATGTTTTTGCTGTTGTTTTTCCAGGTCTGTATCGCCTCCATCACGTTACGGAAAAAGTACGGAGATAAACTGGCGTACGGCTATTTGATGCCGTTTTTTCCGGTCCTTCCGGTGATTGCCATGATCGGCATGGTGGCC
>CAZSFH010000002.1:24617-41549 GCA_964606115.1 uncultured Planctomycetia bacterium
TCTCCGTTCTGCTCAGTGTGGCCTGGATTGCTGTTGGATTCTTGATTTATCGCTTTTACGCGATGAAGCGTGAACGGAAAAAGGAGGCGCCACCGGTGCTCGCCGAGGAACGGCCCGTGGAGGTGAAGCCGCGATCCGTACTGATCCCGGTCGCGGATCCGGACGCGGCTCGTGATCATATCCGGGTCGGTGGAAAAATTGCACGTCAGCTGGACAGCGAGTTGATTTTACTGCACGTCGTCACCGTACCTCCCCAGCTCCCCCCCAGTGCCGGATCCGAGTTCGTCCAGGAAGCACGTCCGATTGTGGACCGGGCACGTGATTATGCGGAGGAACATTATGACGTTCCGGTTCGTACCATTATGCGAGTGGGTCACAAACCGGCAAAGGCCATTATCCACACGGCCATGGATCAGAATACCGAATACCTGATCATGGGGTGGAAAGGGAAAGTGCATAAAGAGGAGACGGTGATCGGTTCCAATATTGACGATATTATGTTGGAATCGAACGTGAACTCCATTGTCATGCAGCGAAACGTTAATCAGCCGTGTCGGATTCTCGTACCGATCGCCAATCCGGACAACGCCCCGTTGTCCCTCGGAACGGCGGGGGTCCTTCTCGACGAAACGGCTGATGACCCCCTGATTAAGGCGGTGCATATTTCGGACAAAGAACTACCGGAGGAGGAAAAGGAGGAGTTTCGGGAGACCATCCAGGATTACATGGAAGTGACGGACGGAAATCTCCCTGAAGGACTGTTTACGGAAGATCTTCCGTTTTCGCTTGAATTCGGTACGGCCGATCATATCCCGGATGATATCGCCCGTCGGGCCGAAGAGTACGACACGGTCGTGCTGGGGACCAGCCGGGGCGGATTGACCGGGCGGAAAGTGTTCGGAGAAATACCAAGCATTATTGCAAAACGGGTTCAGGTACCGGTGGTGCTGGTCCGTCAGAAGGAAGCGGAACCGAAGTTTGAAATGCAGCAATTTTTCCAGTTCTTCCGTCAGCTTGAGGAAATGGGCAGTCCCGAGAAGTGAAGGGGCCCCTTTTCTGAACTCAGAATGAACCGGAGTGAGACAATGAACGAGTCCGGTCCACGGCTCACAAACGTTGAGGTATCGGAAAAATGGCATATGAAGATCTGAAAGATCACGACATCTTCCTTCCTGAAGAAGCATGGGGAAAGGTCGATCTTTCCAGTTCCGTTAATGAACTGGCTCTGACGCTTGTATACATTCTCGGGATTGCTTCGTGTGTTCTGATGGCGGTGGGAGGAGGACACATGCTGACCTGGATCGGCGTCATCTGTTTTCTGGTGTTCATGGTTCTTTTTACCCTCGTTTCGAACGCCGGAATTGAGAATCAGAATGAGGTCATCAATGAAATGGAGCGGAAATACGAATATCAGTCCAGAGACGGGGACTCGGAGGCGTACGGATCGGACGAGGAAGAAGCGAAGAAGGAGGAACAGCCGGAAGAGAACCCCGAAACCTGACACGTCCCTTTTCAGATCCGGTCTATCTATTTCAATTGACCGTTCGTGTCATCCGAATTCGAAGACGGTCCACCATATGATATCCGTCCTGATATTCCAGTTCGGACTCATAATCCCTTTTTGTGTATGGCGTATGATAATCCTGTCCGGGCTCAGCGACCTTTAGAAGTTTTTTAAGTACGTGTCGTTTCGTGAGGGGTTTGCTGTGATAACGAATCTCTCGGTACCTCATTCCGGTACTTAACTTTCTGTTCGTATCGATGGTTACCCAGCCACCGGCATGTGTCCCTATTTCCGGAGGCGCAACATCGTGGTCCTCAAAGTTTATAAAGACATTTTCGTTTCCGAGATCTTGAACAAGGCGAGAAAATTCCGCTGGATATATTGATTCCTCATCGGTGCTCGAGATTTTTTTGTGAATATTCTTTAACAGACGATAAGATCGTTTTTGAGAATTTTCGTCGAACAGCTGAAATGTTCTACGCCGGGTTGATCCGGTTTCGTAAAGAGGGGGTAGAAAAACAACCTTTTTTAATGTTTCTGAAAGGGATGTATTTGACGAAAAGGGACGAAACCAGGCCTGATACAGGAGGTCACGGAAATACAATTTGGTCAGCACCCGGCTTCGGGCAAGCTGCAGAAGTTCAACGTGAGAATCTGTTCGGGCACTTTTGAGTACACTTCGAGCACGATGGATTAATTTTTTATACGAGTCGGAAACAAGTACATTTCCTTCGGATGTGATCTTCATTTGAAAAGAGCTATTCGTCAGGACGCGAAACGGGACTACGAGGGAATATCGATCGTCGTCCCCCTCTCGATGACGTGTTGAGAAATGAACCGTCGTATAGGGTCCCCCGGGCTTCCAGAGCAATTCATAGAAGTCAATGGACGTGTTTAAAATGATGGATCCGTCCGGAAGAATTTTTTTGACGGTGGAAGAGAGTTTTATCGTTTCCTCGACCCGGGCGTACATGATCATTAATGAATAGATCCGGTGCCGGAGTTTCCGATGGACTTCGGATCCGGACGTCGAAAACATGTCGAGGTAATCGTCCAGGGATGAGTTTCCAAAAAGCTCCGGATATTTCGTCTGAACTCGATCGAACATCTGGTGAAGGAGAGCTTTCCCCTGGGTGTCGAAACGTTGTTCAAGACTCCGAAAACGGGTTAGACGGCTGTTTGCACGCGCGAGGTCTCGTGGTCGGCGCGCGAGAGGTTTGCTGATGTAGGAACGTTCCAGTCGTGTCTTAAAACGTTTTGTCCGAATGTCCGACGGAGCCGACCTGGATTCTGATGACTGCTGACTTGCAGCGGGAGAAAGAATGAAAACTCCGTATAAAAGAAGTACCAGAATTGAACGTATGGGTGGATTTCGTTTAATGGTCAAAGGTTTCCTGTTTGTCTTTTTGGGATTCCTTTTTGGTGGTGCGGTAGTTCGGTTGATCAAAGTCCCCCTCAGAGGACGTTTTTTCCTCAGGTTCAATCCCGTAAAATTTCGAAAATCCGGACGGAATACCCACAAACTGGACCGTGTCAAAGTGATCCCAGGACTTCAGAAAATATTTCTTGCTGGTTAGTCGCATTTTCATTTTGGCAACTTTCTTGTGATTGCGCAACTTCTGGCTCCCGGATTTTCCCCCACCCGCCACTTTTTTGATCGAGACGAGGGAGGTTGTCTGATCGGGATCGTCCGCACCGGTGAAATGTTTTCTCAGACCGGGTGGAATGCCAACTTTGTAGTTATACAGTAGTCGAGCCTCCTGCCTGTAAAACGTCCGAAGAATCGATTTCTTCTTTTCGGCGGAGTACCGGTCCGACGTCCAGACATTGCGATAAAACATCCAATTGGCCTGGATCGCTTTCTTGAAGTATTTGGGTGACCAGTATCCAGGATAAACATTAAGTACGGTTCCGTCCGGATCAAGAAGAATAACCTGTGAATTATTGTAACCGGATACCATGCGGGGACGGTAGGGCAGTTCCTCGCCGGGAGCGGTGCTGTAGGAATTTCCACTTCCATTCTTCCCTTCCGTGTTTTCCCATGCCAGTACGAAATGGTCGGAAAGCCGTTCCTGAAGTTCAGGGTCTGAGAACGTCACGGTTCTCATAGCATGGCCGGCCGTTCAGATGCCACCACCGAGGTGTCCGAGCACCCGGAGAAGAAGAACCGGTTTTTGCTTTTTTCGGGCCTTTTTCAGTGCGTCATCGACCGGTCGGATCCACTTTAGATTTCCGATCTGGATCGTGTCATCATTGGTTTCCCGAACGGTCACCGTCGTTTTGGATTGGGCCTGTAGCGTGGACCAAAAAAGTCCAAGGGTAAAAAACAGAGCCAGAAGTGAAATTTTTTTCATCTTGCCTCCCGATTTGCGAGAATCACGGTACGTAAGGATAGATTAAGCACGATATCTTTTGATGTGCAAAATGTTAGAATATCAATTTTACCGTAAAAATGAAAGGAAGAAAGTCATTGATCCAGCAAAAGGATTTCTTAATACATAGACCTCATCGAGAAACGGGACTTTTCGTCAATATTCACTGGAGCACACCTGTCATGGATTCTCTGACGGTAACTCTTCTTTTCCAGGGGGTTTTACCAAAACAGAAGCGTGCCAGCTACCAGTAATAGTCCTGTCAGTAACTGTAGACCGAATCCGGCACGGGCAAAATCAGAAAATTTGTAGCCCCCCGGACCATACACCATCAGGTTGGTCTGATAACCAATCGGCGTCATGAAAGCGGTTGCGGAACCCAGCGTCACCAGAATAATAAATGAGAATGGATTGGCCCCGGTCGCTCCGGCTACGTTGACGGCAATGGGAATCATCAGAATCACGGCCGCTGCGTTGCTGATGATATTGGTGAGGATCACCGTGATAAGATACAGTAAAAATAGCATGCCGGCTGTCGAAAGATACGGTTTTCCGGTGAGTATCAGATTCGCCAGCATCCGGTCTGCTCCGGTATTTTCCATAGCTATGCCGAGAGGAAGTATACCTGCCAGCAGAAAGATAACGTCCCAACTTACCGCTTCGTAGGCTTCCCTCATTCGCAGGCAGCCGGTTAAAATCATGGTAAACACCCCGCAGAATGCACTCAGTTGAATGGGTATAATATTCAGTGTGGGAAGAAGAATGACCCCGGCCATAATCAGCAGGGCGAAAGGAATGCGTCCGGTTCGAGAACGTTCGAGGGCTTCAGTACCGGTGACCACGAAACCCTGGGTTTCTGCAATCTGGTCGACGCTGGTCGGGCCCGCCTGAATAAGAAGTGTATCGCCGGCTTTGAGTTCGAGGTCCTTCATACGTTCGCGGATCACGGATCCACCGCGTCGAAGGGCCAGTACCGTTGCCCGAAACTGCTCACGAAATCGCGCCTGCCGTACGGACTGTCCGATTAGGGGGCAGGTCGGGAGCAAGACAATCTCCGCGAGGGTTAGACCGCGCTCAAGTTCTTCGGCAGGATTCGTACTGACGGGCTTTGCTTCTTCTTCGATATGGCCCGGAAGCCCTTCCTTCTCGTTCCCATGGATCTCCAGGTGTGTGGCCTCAATAAGTTGTTTGAGCATCTCTTTGCTTGCTCGAACCACAAGCACGTCCCCCGATTCGATCGTGTGTTGCTCGATGTTCCCCCGGAGAGATCGACCGTTCCGGATCACCTGAGAGACATCCATGTCGATCGACTTATCGTGGGTCATTTCATAGATGGTCTTTCCTACAAGATCCGATCCTTCGAGCACAACCACGTCCGTTAGATAGTCTTCCATCTGAAACTCTTCCACCAGGTTTTCCTCGGCTTTCACACGGTCCGGAATCACGTATCTGCCAAAAACAAACAGATAGGCCCCTCCAGCAATCAGCAACAGAACGCCCAGATGCGTAAATTCAAACATGGAGAACGGGCGGCCGATCAACCGGGACGACATCTCGCTGGCAATCAGGTTGGTGGAGGTACCGATCAGCGTAAGGGTGCCGCCGAGAATGGAGATATAGGAGAGAGGAATCAAAAATCGGGACGGAGACACGCCCACGTTTCTGGCCAGCTTGCGTGCCACCGGAATCAAAATGGCCACCACGGGGGTGTTATTGATAAATCCGCTCGTGGGACCTGCAAGAAAAAAGAGAGACAACAATGATTTCCCTTCGCTATTACCGGTCTTCGATTCAATCCATCGGATGAGAACCTGGACGGCTCCCGTTCGTCTAATTCCTTCACTAAGCATGAACATCGCAAGGATGGTAAGGGTGGCAGGATTCGCAAACCCCTGAAATCCGTCCTCCAATCCCACGGCCGTCCATGGTTCCAGGAGGATGAGTGTGATCATAACACCGATTGCGGTGACGTCGATTGGGAGTAGTTCCGTAAAAAATAGATACAGTGTCACCGCGATGACCCCGAAAACGATCAAGATCCCGGTGTTCATATGGAAGTCCTTACCGGCATTACTCGTGAACGGTGACTGGAGAAGAGATAGTAGGAAGGAGACTCATTAGAGCAAATACATCTTACCGCCGTCGAGACCGGTCATCAAACGCAACCGATGTTCTGAAATAATGAGAACAAGAGATCCGTTAATATAATGGTTGAAGAAGGGTCCAATTTCAGTAATCACTTAGCATTCAGACGCGAGAAATGCCCATCCTTAATTCTTCGTGTTGAAGAACTGAGGGCGCGTATTTCTCGCGTTGTCATGTTAAGAACTAATTCATTAAAGAAAACGATGAGGAAATATCTCTCTCAAAACTCGGAAAATTTGTTGTCTGTCGTCTTTTTACTGACCGTTCTTTTTATTGCAAGCGAATCGGACGTTGCAGCCGCGCCGGAAGCTGATCTGTGGCCATATTGGAAACAGCACAATCAGAACAGCAACCGTTCGATCGATCATTCTGAGTGGGGCAACTGGCTAAATAAATTTCTCGTCCAATCATCGGATGGGGTTCATCGGATCAAATACGGGATGGTGGGGGATCAACAAAATAAGCAACTCGACCGGTATCTGGAGACCCTGCAAGAGGTTACGGTCACGAATCTGAACCGGGATGAGCAAATGGCTTACTGGATCAACCTTTACAATGCCCTCACCGTGGACGTGGTTCTCCAGCATTACCCGGTCAATTCCATTCGAGATATTGATATTTCCCCCGGCTGGTTTTCGAGCGGGCCGTGGGACAAAACGTTAATCACCGTCGAAGGCAAAAAGCTCACGTTAAACGATATCGAACACCGAATTCTTCGCCCAATCTGGAAGGATCCAAGGATTCATTTCGCCGTCAACTGTGCGTCTGTTGGATGTCCAAACCTGGCGGCAAAACCGTATACGGCGGATCGACTGGATCAAATGCTGAACAAAGCGGCTCGCCGTTACGTAAATGATCCCCGGGGAGTGACCATTAAAGAAAATCGGTTAATCGTTTCCAGTATTTTCAGCTGGTACCAGTCGGACTTTGGCTCAAATGAACAGGAGGTGATCGAATATCTCAAGTCATACGCAAAACCAGAACTGAAGAAGGAGCTGGACCGGTTCCAATCGATCTACGACACGAAATACGACTGGTCGTTAAACGACCATAAAACCTCTTCCGGAAAATAGGACCCGGACCAGCTCCGGCTCGATTCGACCGAGGCGTGATCGGTTTAATAGTGGTGGGCCGATCGGGGATCGGGGATTTCCGCGACTGAAGATGATCTACTTTTGTGATCCGAGTGACACGGATTGCTTCTTCAGTTTCGACTCAACTACGTCGACGCCCAAACCCGGACCGTTCGGCACCTTCAGGTGGCCGTTTTTCGGTTGGAATGGATTTTTCAGAATGGACTCAGCAAGAAACTGTGGACCGTTCAGTGCAGCCGGGCGTTCGTACTGGAATGCTCCATACAGCTGAAGCGTGGCGGCGAGCGATAGTCCCGGATCCGTCAGACCACTTCCGAGAACCATTAATCCGGCGTCCTTCAGGATTTCGATCATCCGCCTGGCGGGTGCCAATCCGCCGGATCGTGGAATCTTCATTGCCACGCCGTCAAGGACGTTCAGGCGGATAAATTCCATCAGGGTGGACGGGGATACGACGCTTTCATCCATCAAAATCGGCAGGTCGGCCTGTTTTTTCAGTTCCCGATAACCGGTTAACTGATTGTGGGGCAGTGGCTGCTCGAGCACATCAACGCCGATATCCGCAAGCTCAGGAGCAATTTGCAGGGCCTGGTTGCGTGTATAACCTCCATTGACGTCCGCCCACAGGAAAGCATCGGGGGCGGCCTCCCGTACAAGTCGGCAGAGTTGGAGATCATATTCCCGGTTGCGTCCCAGCTTGACGTTGAAATGCTGGTACCCTTTCTTTCGCCCTTTTTCAATCAACCGACCAACGTCATCAAGGGTTTTCGGATTCAGGGTCCAGCTGAGTGCAATTTTTTTGGACGGTTTTCGGCCCCATCGCTGAGGAATTGATTCGCTGGACAATTTTCCCACGGCGTCGTGAAGAGCGATGTCGATTCCCGACTTGGCAATCGGCTGACCTGTTGAAAAGGAGGACGCTATCGTTCGGTTCATCTTTCTATGAGCCCCAGCGATGTCGAACACCGGATGACCCTTGAGAATGGGGGCGAGGTAATTCCGGACGGTCGTGGTTACCGACTCAAGCGTTTCGTAACTCCATCGAGGGACGGGAATACTCTCTCCCCAACCCGTGGTTCCTTCCTCCGTGGTTATTTTCACCACGCAGGAGGCGCGTCCCCTGAGATCACCCTCCGGATCCTCGAAAAACTTAAACCGGCTTGCCATGGGATAAGTAATCGGGAACGTCTCAATTGTCTTAATTGAAGGACCCTTCCAATCTTCCGCGAACAGTGAAGACGATCCAAGAGCAAGGGTGGAAAACCCAATACCGAGGCCTTTTAAAAAATGGCGTCGAGAAGTGTTCGTCGTGTAATCTGGTTGGTTTTGCACGAACCTGAACCCCTTGATGAAAGTGAGCGTAATACGATGAACACCAACACTTGCAACCTCTACTTGTCCGACAGTGATCTGAAGGATGTAAATTCTATTTTACCACCGGAAGGAAAACAAATAAGTCCTGCTGAAAACAATTTTCATCACGTTATTTGTTCTGCCATCAAAAACGTCAGTCAAATTTATCCTACAATGAACATTCCGGAATTGCTGAACGGATTTCACGATTGTCCGTTTCGACCTGAGATCACCGGGTGAAGTCTCCCTTTCGCAGTAGAACCTGAAGACTTGAAGTTGTCGGACCGGTTCAAAATAATAGAATCAAAATCTTTGAAGATTCACATTTTACTTTTTTGAATATGTTTTATATCAACTATGAAAATAGGCTGTTTTGCTCTTGTTGAACCGCTCTTACCCATGGAGCGTCAGTTTGAAGCCGTTCGGGAGATGGGATTCGATTATATCGACCTTACGGATAATCACGACGGTGGAATGCTCGGAGTGGAATATGGTTTCGCCGAGTCCGTGAGTCTCGATAGCCATGTTGAGGATATTCGGAACATGGCAAATCGACACGACCTGTCATTAACGTCCGTTTGTGCCCACGCAAATCTTCTTGACCCGTCCAGTCCCGCTCGTTACGCGACCGCCGAGATCGTAAAAGCCGTCAAGCTCGCACATTTCCTGGACGTCGATCAGGTGATAACCACGGAAGGGGAACCAGGGACGGAAATGGGACATAACCTTTCACGTGACGAGCAGCTGTTTGCCATTCGGGACAAGTTACATGAACCGGTTCGATGGGCGGACGAACTGGGTGTGGACCTGTTGATCGAACCGCACGGC
Source organism: uncultured Planctomycetia bacterium (assembly GCA_964606115.1). Taxonomy (GTDB): domain Bacteria; phylum Planctomycetota; class MHYJ01; order CAYXQY01; family CAYXQY01; genus CAYXQY01. The sequence continues at coordinate 33,914 of CAZSFH010000002.1, forward strand.
GAACTCTCTGATTCCGTACAGGGGATGAAAGAGATCCTACAGACACTGGGCCACGAAGATACGGTTGGCGTCAACCTTGATACCGGTAATTTCTGGCTGGGAGGTGGAGATCCGATCGAGTTTATCGAGGTCTTTCAGGATCAGATCGAGCATGTTCACTGGAAGGACCTCGGGGAAGAGTGGGAAGAGAAGCGCGGAGACGTGTTTGGTTGCGGCATGAGTCAGATTCCGCTCGGCGAGGGCGTGATCGATATTCGAGAGATCGTTGATGCCCTGATCGACGCCGGGTTCAACGGTCCGACCACGCTTGAGATTGCCGGAAAGGATAACGTAACGGAATCAGCGGACCGTCTTCGTGACTGGTTCTCCTCATGATTCTCCAGCACCCCCGACTTCAAATTGTCAATGTTCTGGTTCTGGTCGGTCTTCTCTTCGTGCTACCCGGCAGGGCGGAACCCGACTCGTCCCCGGGACCGTCCAAGGAGGTCATCAAGAAACACCTGGATCCCTCCGTACAAACGTACGGGCCGTACGTGGCGGTAAAACTTCCTGTTGACGGGAACGTTCCGATGCGAAACCCTTCGGTCGTCATCCGGACCGGAGATACGATTTTCGGAGCGAATTACACGGGTGAAATATACCGTCTTATTGATAAGAACGGTGATGGGCTCGAGGATACAGCTAAACGGTTCGTGGATATCCGGAATTACGGTCAGGAGAAATACCCGAACAAAAATGCGGATCAGTATGAGAACGTGCCACGGGGACCTGGTCTTCGATATCCGACCGGCATGGTATTTCACGAGGGCTGGCTGTACGTGGCGACAACGCAGGAAATCGCTCGGTTCAAGGACACCGACGGGAATGGTCGAGCGGACGAGTACGAAACGTTTGCCTCGGGCTGGCCGTATACCCAGCACTATTTTGACTGGACCATGGGACTTCGCGTAGGACCGGATGGCTGGTTTTACACAAACATCAGTACGGACTACCTGAATCCAAATCGAAAAAACGATCCGCGAAATCTCAGGGGATCCATGGTTCGAATCTCACCCGACGGAAACACCATCAAGAAGTTTGCCACGGGCCTCCGATGGGCGTATGACCTGGACTTCAATCACCGTGACGAAATCTTCTTTACCGATAACGAAGGAGGGGGGAATTCCTCGGAAGAGCTGAATCATGCCGTAAAAGGAGGGAATTATGGGCACAATCCCCACGGTACACCGGATGGAATCCAACCTCGGGGTCCGCTTCGGCGGCTTCAGTTCGGGGCCGGGAGTGCCGGTCTTGAATTTAACGCTCCGAATAACAACCAGTTCGGTCCAACTTCCGGAGACTTATTTGTGTCCATGTGGGGAAACGACGGTCAATGGAATGATGGAACAATCATCCGGCTGAGCCTGTATAAAAGAAACGGAGATTATCAGGTGGTGGAGCATCCGTTTTCGGATGGACCTCCTAAAAACACCGATCTCTGCTTCGGGCCGGACGGCTCTCTGTACGTGGCGCGATTTGGTATTGAAGGCATGTATCACACGCCGTATCAGGAGGGACCGATGGGAGGATACTATCGATTTTTTTTCGCTCCGAACCTCCAGGGTCTGCAATCCCCTCGAAACCCGTTATTGTCGCAATCAAAGCGGTCGGGGAATCCGGAATCGGGCAAAACGATTTTTCAGGAACGGGCCTGTTCGACCTGTCATACCGTTGACGGTGATGGGGGAAAGATCGGTCCGGATCTCAAGGGAATCGGACGGGGAACCGACCGAAGCGGGCTTCTGGAAACGATTCAGTATCCCTCTCGAAGCATTAAGACCGACTTTGAAACATACGAGCTGGTGATGAAGGACGGAACCCGAAGACGAGGCCGTTTGCTGTCGGCCAACGAGGAACGGGTTCAATTTCGAACCCTGTCCAACCGTTCCCTGACCGTCCCGCGCTCGAAGGTCGAGAAGCTCAAACAGAAAGACCGTTCTCTCATGCCCAAAGGACTTTTGAACGGATTGTCCGATCGAGACGTCAAGGACTTAGTCGCCTATCTGGAATCCCTTGACAAGGGCGGGTTGGGGGAGGAATCACTCCGTGTCAATACAGGAGGCGATGCGGTTGTGACGGACGACGGTGAGATTTTCCTCCGGGATCGATCATATCATTCCAACGGTTACGGGTGGAACGGGGGAGATAAATTTTCAGCAAACGTCCCACAGGCTCTGGCACGAACGGGACGACGGGGAGCCACGAAGTTTCAGGTGGACGTAAAACCCGGAACATATGAAGTAATCTACACCGGAATGGAAACGGACTTCAAGAAACCTAAAAAAAGGGTGTTCAGTATCAAAGCGGAGGGAGAAGAGAAGGTACGTCAACTTGATCTCGTGGAGGAAGCCGGTTTCAAGAAAATGCATCGTACAACCTTTACTGTCCCTGTCCGGGACGGAACGTTAAACCTGAACCTGGTGCCCGTCAAAAACGATCCATTGATCACCGCTATTGAGGTCCACCGTGTTCAAAACGCCGGGACAAACAAAGAAAGCGAAGGAAAATGACATACGTACCGGGATCGTGATCCCTTCGAAATCGAAGATCGATCACCGGATCCGGATCATTGCCTCCAGCAACACGAATCCATAACAGAGCTTCAACCGTGGGAGAGGGAGCCTTCAATACATTCCTGGAAAGGGGGATTTTCAAAGAGGTGCCCTGGAAGAGGGGATCGTCTGGAATAACACGGATATCAGTTCGTCGAACAGAAATGAACATACGTTAAAGGAAATGATGCGGGATGGGTGTTTCTTTTTGATCCACTTTCTCACAATCGCTACTTCGGGGAAATTAGATTTCCTTGCGGTAAAATAAAACGATGGAAAGGCTCAGAAAGAGAGTGATGCAACCAGCGGTGGTCAGAATCGTGTTGAACACGGAGATCTCACCAAAACGCTCCAGCGTGTTTTTAAAGTGCACATTAATCACCCACTCGGAAACCACACCGAGCTTTACCATCCATTTCCAGACGATCGCATGAATTTTGTCCGGAGATGGAATCACAGTGTCCAGTAGATCTAACACCTGATACAAGTTATTCGTTTCCTGGATCTGATCTCTTTGAATGATTTGCTGAGCTCCTACGTTTAAATGCTCAATCAGAAACATAAAAAACCATCCCCCAAAAGCTGCCATCATCGCAAGGATGTTATTTTCGAAAAGGGTGCCGATAAGTGCGGAGATGGAATAGATCAGAAAAAACATAATCATCAGCGGAACGAACGATATCAGCATAAAACCGGTAAAGATCCCGGAGCGAATGTACAGGAAGAATGAAGAAAGCAGCAGGAAAACAGCTGCAATCAGGGCGAAGAACAGACTCGCTCCGAGGAACGTACCCAGAAACAGCTGCCATCTTGAAACGGATTTGGAAAGGGATAATTCTATTTCACCGCTCTGAAGCATTCTCGGTATAAAGTTTGCCGTGAGAACAATTGAAAGAATGATGCCCACAACACCAACCAGATAGTCGATGACCGGTCGCTGCACAAGTAAGAGTACACAATCCCTGATTGTAAATATTTCGGGAACATCCAGGGTGACCGCTCCGAAAAAGAGGTTTATTTTTCCTAATCCCGGAACGTCCTTCGGGTTTACTCGGGGTTGATACGAGATATTCGCGGTGATGCTGATCCGGAAGGAAGGTTTTTCTTCCGTTGAGTTGGAAGTCAGAGCTTTACGCACGGATCGAGGAAAGTCGTTTAAAATCGAATCCGGCACGGATGGATCAAGGTTCTGAATACGTCCTTCTCTTAATACTCCGAACGGAACACGATGACGGTTCCAGATCTTGAGTGGAATGGAGATCGTCGACCTGTTGCGGGAATCTTTTTGAAGAATGAGTTTGGGATCCCCTTTAAAGGACATTTTTTGCAGGCCCGCGGCCGAGACCAAATTCTTGATCTGGTCAGGCGAAAAATAATATAGGAAATACCGCGTTTTCTTCGGTGAAAAGAGAGGGCTTTTGATCCTCAGAGATGCTTTGTTTTTTTTCTCAAAAGATAACTTTTCGAGGCTGAACGGTTGGACAGCTTTTGAAATGACCTTTCTCAGAATCTCTTTCGAGACCTGTTCGTGATCGACCTGTTCCTGGTGGTGAAATCCGACGAAGAGGAACAGGGTTGAGGATAAGATCGTGAGGATCAGACAAACCCAGAACAGTTTCCGATCCAGAATTTTCCGGAAGCAGTTTTGTACGATGGCGAAGAATCTCATTTCTCTTCCGTCACCACGTCAATAAAGAAATCTTCCAGGCTCTGTCTGGTTCCGGAAAACTCTCGGAGTGAAAGCTCATGACGGTAGATCAACTGCACAAGGTCATCGATCTGTTTTGAGCTGTCAAGCTGCACTGAACATCCCTGTTCCTGTTCCGTCACGGTCCAGCGCTCCTGAACGTCGGACAGGAAGGCGCCATCGGGATGTTCCTGATAATGAACGTCGTAGGTAATCTCCGTACCGCGGAGTTCTTCCAGCGTTCCCTCACGGATCATCCGGCCGTCCTTCATAATGGCCACGCTATCACAGATCAGTTCCAGTTCCGTCAGAATGTGGCTATTGATGAAAATGGTTTTCTGGTCCTTCTCCACAAGCTCTTCGAGAAGTGATCGAATCGTCTTGCGACCAACCGGATCAATCCCGTCCGTCGGTTCATCCAGAAACACAACCTCGGGGTCATTGATGAGAGCCTGCACAATCCCGAGACGCTGTTTCATCCCCTTTGAATACGTCTTGATCTTCGTGTGTCGAGCATCCCACATCTCCACCTTGTTGAGTAACCGCTCCGATCGCTGATCCCGGTCGTGTAGCGGAATCCCGTTCAGCTTCCCGTAATAGTTTACGGCCTGCAAACCGGTGAGATGGGGGGGTAATCGGTGATCTTCGGGTAAGTACCCCACACGCTGACGAACGTTTACGTTCGGGACGGCTGTTCCCAGAAGTGAAGCTTCTCCCCTCGTGATTCGAACCAACCCCAGCATGGCTTTCACGAACGTTGTTTTACCGGCCCCGTTCGGGCCAAGTAGACCGTAGATCTGTCCGCGTTGAACCTCCAGGTCCAGGTCCACAACTGCGCGTTCGCCCGAGGAAAGCCATCCACCATAGTGCTTGGTAAGACCGGAACACGAAATCACGGAGTCAGCCATTGGAACCGGTTTAATCGTTTCCCAGGGTGTAATGTTTTCGAACCGGTTCCTTGACGTGCCATTTGCAGGAAAGTCCTTCGGGAAAGGTCACAAGGTCTCCTTCTCCCATTTCGATTTTACCGTCTTCCGTCTCCACGACAACGTCCCCTTCAAGGAAATAACAGGTCTCCTGCTGGTCGTAATGCCAGTCGAAGGAGGACGGTTCTTTCGTCCAGATGGGCCAGTTCTCGACACCAAGTTCCTCAAGTCGTTCTTCGTCCGGGTCTTCCACCTCGATCGTTTGTTCCTTTTCTTTCGTTTGTGTCATGGCTACCTCCATGTTTCATGTTTACGAAATCGCATGATCAGATCGATCTTCCTCTTCATCGAGGGCCGTCAGACCTGGTTCGTGCAGGGAGCCGTTTGAAGCCAGCACTCCGACGTTTTCGGTGAGACGACGACCGGTGGAAAAATCAAGGGGGCGTCCGTCCAGATCCGTTACTCGACCACCGGCCTCCTCGACCACCACCGAACCGGCTGCTTGATCCCATATTTTCTCCCGGTATCCCGGGGATTGTTTGGAAAGCAATCGAAAATAAATGTCCGCCGCTCCGCTGGCAAGCACCGCGTACTTGGTCTGGCTGTCCAGAGGAACCGGATCCTGTTTGCATCCCAAGTTGGACACCAGACGCTCTATTAAATCCAGATCCGTATGGTCGGATTCGAAGGAACGTACAATGATTCCTTCCCGCGAATCCTCCGTCTCGGACACTTCAAGCTCATGTTCCTCGTCTTCCCTCTCAAATATCGGCCGATAATAGGCTCCTTCTCCCCGCCGGGCGTAGGCAATTGTTCCGGATCCGTCCGGGTTTTCTTCACGGCAATGCTCAAGGTTCGGACATCCGAGGACCCCGAGACGTACCTCGCCGTCTTCAATAAGCGCGAGGGCGATGGCGTACTGATCTCCACGGAGAAATCCTTTCGTTCCGTCCACGGGATCAAGTGTCCAGAACCGATCGGTGGGGTTTCCATTTCCCCGTTCGATCCACTGACATACACGTTCAGGGGTGGCGTTTTCGTGGACGGTGCGGGTGAAATTCGTGACCTGTTCAAGGGTGGAACTTCGCTCCGGGGTTTGCAACGGGGCGGACTGTTCTTCACCGACGAGTTCATCGTTTGGAAACGTATCGGCCAATTCCCGACCGACGACCGCCTGAATTGCAAAGTCGGCCACGGTGACCGGGGTTCGATCCTGCTTCTGGATCGCCTCCTCGGTCATGTCCCGCTGAATCGTTCGTCCCAGATGGGAGGCTTTTCGAACCACATCGCGAGCAAACTGTAAATCGTCCGTCATGAGTTCTATGATTTTGTAGAATGGTATGAAGGAGGAATGATCGATAACAGTACGTCCTCCGGAAATTCGTGATACCGAGCGTGATTATTTTATTGCTTCTACTCCTCGAACACAATGAGTCGTGATCAAACATCAACGGAACCTCCTCCCGGGTTCCATGAGAGTTTTCTTGCACCGTTTCACGGTGCTCCCGCGATGCTGCGCGATCCCAAGCAGTTCAAATATCTCATCGTGCCCTGGGGCTTGACGATCCTTTCCGTGCTGGGTCTGCTCATCGGGGGGGCATGGATGAAACCGGAATTCCTGACGCCTTATCAAGGTTTCGCAGGGGGGGAGTCTCCTACCACCTACACCGCCGTTTTCGGACCGATTCTCTATTATCTTCTGATGAACGTCACAATCGTGTTTGGCGGATTTCAATTGAGTCTGATCGTCGGCGCTCCAGCATACGCCAAACTTGAAACGAAAATTCGACAACGTCTGATCGAAGGAACAACCCCGAAAGAACCGGTGGTCGCATCCGTCCGATCGGTTATTGAACGTGGTATTCGCTTTCTGCTGTACGGACTTCTTCAATGGATGATCCTGAACCGTATCGGTACGGATGAGCATGCCGATAGCACGGCATTCATCGTTTCCATCGCCGTCACGTTCGTGTGGATTGCCTTTACCTACTTTGATTTTCGAGAGGATGCCGATGAACGCTATGCTGCGCGTCTACAATATTTCCTGAAGTCGCCGGTCGAAGTGTTCGGGTTTACGTTCGGAATGTTTTTGATATATGTCACTCCCATTCTCAACCTGCTCTGGGCGTCCATGGGGATCATTGGTTGTCTTCTCCTTGAGCAGAGAAATGAATCTAAGACTGCATCTGAATAAACCTCGCTCCGCAAGTAAATGGTAACCGGGTGTCCTAGGAGGCTGTTGAAAAACCCCCGCTTCGTCAGTACGATCACAATCGGTGCGGCAGTGCGGCGTGATTTCGCAGGCAATGCCGTCAGCGCATTGCTGAGAAAATCAGGCCGTGCTGACGGGCCGATTGTGACGTATCTCCTTGAGACAAAACGAGTTACACCGAATAGCTTTGTCAAATCCTCCTCGGCGATGCACTGACGGC
>CAZSFH010000003.1:0-34652 GCA_964606115.1 uncultured Planctomycetia bacterium
GGTCCGATCGATTCGCCCGCATCGCCTGGCGCCTGCACCCGCCTCATTCGGTGAATGACCTGTACAGTCGGGCCCGGTCCGAGGCCTTGAGCAACAGCAAGCGCCGACGTGCGATGGTCGCGCTGGGATATATTTACACCGAACGTGCGGCGGAGGCGATGATCCGTCTGGCGGCGTCCGGTCCGGAGGATCTTCGATCGCACGCACGGTGGTGGGTAAAGCACCGGAGCAACAACCGCTGGGATCCGTTCGATCCGCTTGAGACGCTAAAAGAACGGATACCGGGGAGGTTCCGCCGAAGCTCGGTTGCAGATGTGGAACTCCCGGGTGAGCCGGCAGGAGAAACGAAAAAGATTAATCAACAGCATCCGGAGTCCCGTCTGTCCGTGCCGTTACGGGGAGCCCGGAAGCTGTATCTCGTCGTGACAAAAGACGGAAACGGCCGAAAAAAGGATATCGCGAACTGGGTGAATCCGGTCCTGGTCCGGGAGAACGGAGAGACGGTGGATCTGACCACGAAAGAGTGGAAGACCGCTGAAGCCGGGTACAAAAAGGTCCAGAAAAACACAAATATTTATGGGGATCCCCTTCAACTCGGAAAAACGTCGTACGAGCGCGGGTTCGGCACACACGCCCCATCCGTGATCGTCTTTGATATCTCGGGGGAACGTTACAAAGAGTTCCGTGCCCGGGTGGGCATTGACGGACGTGTTCGCAATGCGGATGAGGGCGCCTCGGTGAAATTTCACGTTTACCACGACGCGTGGCAGATAAGCAGGAAGGCCGACGTGCTTTTCGATGAATCCGCGGGGAAAGAGGCCCGAAAAAAAGCAGCACGCGAGCTCGCGACCCTTTCCTCGGGCGGATCCTACTTGCTTGATCTGGCCGAACAGGAGCGAATACCGGACCTCGTTCGGCCCATCGTGTCACGACGTATTTTCCAGAATCCGGACCGGCAGGTGCGGATCCGGGCGAGCGAGTATTTTTCGCAGAAAAAGAGTGATCTTCCTTCCATTCAAAAAATTGCAAACATGAAGGGTGATCCCGCGCAGGGGCGAAAACTGTTTTTCGGCCGCGGGGGCTGCATGACGTGTCATCGGATTGGCGATCGCGGTGGCCGCGTCGGTCCCGATATGTCGAGCATCGGCTCAAAGTTTGGGCGGCAGGCCCTTCTCGATGCCATCATACATCCGGATGCCGGCATCGCATTCGGTTACCGTGCGGTGACGGTGAAGACGAAAGACGGAAATATACTGACCGGCCGGGTGGTCTCCACCGGAGACCCGGTGGTCCTGTTTGATCTCGCCGGACGCCGCCATGAAATCCCAAAAAAGAACGTAAAAAATATAAACAAGCTTGATCGCTCGCTCATGCCCTCCGCCGAGGAAACCGGACTTTCCGCGCAGGACCTGGCTGATCTTGCATCGTTTCTTCAAAAACAGAAATGAGTATATTGCCCGAGGCTTATTGCCTCAGAGCTCGTTTTTCAGGAAGATCACCAAAAAAATATCAGCATCGTTGAACATGACATCGCGAGAAAACACCTCTTCCGTTCTTCGTTTCGAAGGAATGAACTACCATGAAGGTCTTCCTTTCCTCCAGGACACTACGTGCAGGCGAGTTCCAAATCATCAACGAATAAGCTCCAGAAGGAGGCTTCAGCGAAATGAAGGTCCTGAGGTTGCGTGTTTCTCGGGCAGTCATGTTAACTAATCATTCAATCACCGGATGGGCCTTCCGTCTGAACTCGCACGTGTAAATATTCACACCCGCTTTGGGCAGTGTTATGGAATCGGATTCAACACCGGAAGCAACACAGAATCCATCATCTTCCACAACGACCGGTTCGTCAGGGTATTTCTTGATACGCTGGGCGGACCGCTTCGGACATGCTATCCTGAATGGCTGCTGGAGGATGTATCAGTACCTGCAACATTTTGCGCTGACGGTTCGTGGGTTGAGAGGACTCAAACCCGGACAGGTGGTCAAGGAATCGATCGCCACCGGTCTGGAAGCGGTGCCGATTCTCCTGCTGATTGGATTTCTGATGGGCCTGATCATGACCATGCGGACGGTCGCAAAGCTGGAAGAATTTGGAGCGGCCCTCTATGTGGCAGATCTGGTAGCTTCGACCATGGTCCGCGCGATCGGTCCCCTTCTGACCGGCATTCTTATAGCGGGGCGCAGTTCGTCGGCATTTGCCGCCGAGGTCGGAACACGGAAAATCAACGATGAAATATCAGCTCTTGAAACCATGGGACTCGACAAGTATCAGTATCTTTTCTCACCAAAACTGATCGCCACAATGCTGGTGATGCCGTTTCTTACGCTCCTCACAAGCACACTGGGCATTGTCGGCGGGTTCTCATTCAGTGTGGTCGGAGACTTCATGTCCCCCCGCGCATATCTTCATCAGACCTTTACGTCGCTCAAATATTATGACATCATAAGCGGTTGTTCCAAAAGCATCATTTACGGAGCTATTATTGCCATAGTTGGGTGCGTCAAAGGAAGCGAGGTGGAGCGAGGTGCTCCGCAGATCGGAAGCGCCGCAAGGAGTTCGGTGGTTCTTTCGATCATATTGATTATCATCGCCGATGCAATTTTCACGGGCGTCCTTCAGTGGTTTTAATTTATTGCTCTACTTGATGGAAGCGTTATGAGTGATGATCTCATGAACAACCCGGTCATTGAGGCGGAAGGCCTTGAAATTATTTTTTCGGGAACCGACTGGCCGATTCTATCAAAAGTAAATTTCGTCGTCCCGGAACGATCCATAACCATCGTAGCCGGACCGTCGGGAAGTGGAAAGAGCACGTTGATGAACGTTGCCATCGGAATGCTGAGACCGGCCGCCGGCACCATGCGAGTCTTCGATGAGGTCGTCCACGATATCTCGGATGAAAAACTCAGCGAGCTTCGTCAACGGATGGGTGTGCTCTATCAGAGCGGAGCTCTGTTTCAAAATATGACTCTTATCGAAAACGTCATGTTCCCGCTGGTTGAACGCAGTCAGTGTACGAAACCGGAGGCCCGAAGGCGAGCGAAAAAAGTGCTGGCCGAAGTGCAGATTTCCTCCGACGCATATGACCTTACGCCGGACCGGCTGAGTGGAGGCCAAAAAAAACGAGGAGGACTCGCCCGTGCACTGGTAACCAACCCGGACCTGCTTCTCTGTGACGAACCATCCTCCGGTCTCGACCCCGTTACCGGCATGAAGATTGATAAGCTTTTTCTGGACCTGCACAAAAAAAACCCGGATCAAACGGTGGTTATCCTCTCTCATGACCTGCACAGTATTCGAAAAATCGCGGACTACATTGTCTTCGTACACGATCACCGGGAACATCCAGCCTATAAGAGTGTTCGAGTCCACGGACCGGCGGAGGAAGTGCTCAACGACCCGGATCCGGTGGTGCAGGAATTTTTTCGACGCCAGGAACAATCGTCGGGGTGAAACAGCCCATTCGTTCAGAAACCAGAAACTGCCACCTGAATTCATAAGTAGCCGCTATGCAAACGGACGCCAGCCGAAATGAAGTCATCTCCGTCGCCGTCTTTTTTATCACCATGATCCTTCTTACAATCGCTACACTGTACTTGACAGGAGGACTGGAAGATGTGTTCTCTCCAAAAGAAAATATTCACGTGGTCTTCAATGAATCCGTCACGGGACTCAATCAAGGCTCGCCGGTTTCCATCTCCGGCGTTGACGTGGGACGTGTGGTCTCCACCAAACCGATGACCGATCCCGAGGCACGAAATCTTGTCAGAAAGGCGAAGGTGATCCAGCACCGGCCCATACGAGGGGAAACCGGACGCCAGGGGACCATTGTGTCCGGTCGTTCGTTTCTTCAGCAAAATGATCCCCTTGTGCTGGCAACAGTGAAGGTAACCCGGAACTCCGTTCCCCTGAACAAAAAAACCCGAGTTTCTCTCATAACCACCAACTTTACCGCGTCTCAGGCCGTTCGATTCTCGGCCGGTTCCGCCGAGACCCTTGAAGAACTACGTGATACTCCGGTCGTTGTGGATGCCGATCAATCGCCGCTGTCCACGCTCCGATCCCGGTTCCTCGATAATAACCGTGGAGCTCTCCGGAAAAAAAATATTAAACGCATTAATGAACTCCTGAAAAACCTGAATACCGTCAGCCAGCAGCTCGCTGAAATTACAGGGACCAAAAACCAGAAAAATTTAAAAACCCTGATCAAGAATCACCGAAAGGTGGCGTCCACACTTGATCGCTGGCTAAACGGCCGGTCGTATTGTGGAGATTCGGAGTCGGTCCAGGTCAAACGCATAAAAAAAGAAGATCGTGTTCGCTACCGATACAGCTGCCCGAGTTCCGGAAAAGAGTGGATCAAAAATCATCCGCCGAAACCGGGACGGCTTCAGGGAACCGTACAGAAACTGGATCAGCTGCTGGTTCGACTGAACAATCTGGTCGGCCCGGAAGGAAGCAAAAAAACCAATATCACGGGACTGGTGCACGAGGTGAATGAACTATCAGCCCAGCTGAAAGGAACGGCAACCACCCTCGAGTCGTTCGTGGAGGAAAACCGTTCACGGGTCGGCCGGTTAATCCGAGACGTCAATCACCTTTCAAAGGACATCAGCCGCGTGGCGTCTCAGATTGACCGTGAACCCTCCAGTGCTGTCTATGGTCGTCGGGGTTCCGAAATCAGCGATCCATACGGAAAATAAATTTATGAAACTGACACTTCAAAGACTGACCGGCTTCATTGCAATCGCGGGGGGGCTGCTCCTGATCGGTATGTGCTCGATGAATACCTATCAAGCCTTCTACGGAGGCAATGAATACCGGGTCGTTATGCCGCGCGGTGCCGCGGGCGTAACCCCGGGCGCCCCTGTCAAGTATCGAGGGGTGGATGTCGGTGTGGTCCGGACCGTCCGGCCCCTGCTGAGCGAATCCGATCGTGTTCAGCGAGAAGCATGGCGCACGTATCACACCAAAAAAAAACGATTGAGAAAAATATCCCAGAACAGGGAGCATTCGGGAATTCCCGAGACCAAAAATCGAACGGACCCGAAAGCCGGAATGGCCATTGCTCGTATTTTACTGAGGCAACCCTCCCTGCCGGTACATAAAAACACATTTGCCGGAGGGTCAGCGTATTACATGACCGGCCAGGGATACATCACGATCCGAAATCCCCGTCATGTCTCCACGTCTCACGGCCGAGAACTCTACCTCCCTTCCTTCATCCGACAATTCTGGCAGGAGCGTTATCTGGACCTCATGCTGGGCTTCGAGCCGGTGTTTCACGAAGCAGCACGGTTTCAAACAAAGCTGGATAGGTGGTATTTTGGAGACTCCCGGACAGATTCGAAATCCGGGCGTGACCAACTACGCGATCTTTCATCGTCTCTGATCGAACAGCGAGAGACGTCTGAATCCTTGAAGCACGTTGTGCAAAACACCGGAACGGCAATGACGTCAGCGGATCATTCCCTGACCCAGCTCAACCAAAAACTGGACCAGATACTTCATGCGCTCAGCTCCGGGAGAAAATCGACCGGAAGCTCAACTGGCCAGCAGTTCCAAAGCAACCGCTCAACACGATCCCTGAGTAACACTCTCCACACCCTGGATCATCTATTGCAGAATAGCAGGATGAAGGTAAATGAATTTGAATACCGGACCTTGCAGAAAGGACTCATAGAGAATGTACAGAATTGACGGTTTCAAAAAAGCGATCGCGATCCTGTCCTCCGGACTGTCGCTGCTCCTGATAACGAGTTGCACTCTCGGGGGGCCTTCGAAGCCACTTCACTATTACAGCCTGGACAACGGTGCAAGTTCTTCGGAAGAACATACAATAACCAACTCGAACGACGACGCGGGCATACTTGTCAGGCCGTTTCAGGCTCCGGAAATTTATCGGGACCCCTCTATCGTCTGGCGGAATCAACGCCATCTTCAGCGATTTCGATTCAATCGGTGGTCGAGTGCCCCTCCGGCTCTCATGCAGTCCTTTGTAACCGACCTTCTCCGGAGCAACGCAGAGGACCCGATCGGATGGATTTCCACCCCCGGTCCTTCAAAACCCGATGCCCGTTACAGCCTGAACGGAACGGTCCGGGACCTCTACCTGGAAAAATCAAATGACGGACGGACATGGAAAGCCGTCGTAAATGTTCGACTGCGGCTGTTCTCGTCCAGGCCTCCTGACGCCGAAACAACCTCTTCGCTCACGAACACCGACCGTCGAAAATTCCTCGGTTCATGGACTCTTCACGCTACGGCAACCGCGAATGCTCCTCCCGGTGAAGCCGAAACCCCGGAAGCCATGAATCGACTGCTGGACCTCCTGTCCGAGAACCTGCGAAAGAACGGTCAGGACCTGGTGAATTCAATTCGAAATACGATTCAAGACGACCTGAAACAGCAGAAGCAACGGAACGCAACGTCCGATTAGGAAACTGCTAAACATTCCTCGTGGGCCCATCGCCGGAGATGGTTGATCCCCTCCCATTCATTTCGTGCGAAATCCGACTGGACCAGATCATTCTTTAAAACGACGAAAATTGCCCCGATCCCATCATTCTGATTCCGGCTTATGGACTTCAACCGGCATACCGGCATCTTCCAGGCGATCCCGGACTTCATTGACCTTTGATAACGTTCGCTTCCAGACCGTTTCTTCAACCTGTTCGGGGATCTTCCCCTCCGCCTGAAGGTAAGCATCCTTGCACTCGTGACAGCTGAATACTTCGCTCGAGTATAGCATCACGGATTCTCGATCATTGACGGCCTGGTAAATGACGGCATAACAGAGTTCGTCATGCTCTTTTCGCTTATGAATTTCAATTTTTACGTATTCTGTCCGGGAGGATTCGGGTCCATTTAATACCCGGTTCAAAAACGTGTCGACCTCGACCGGTACCAGCTGATGCCAGAGGCGGGTCGTGTCCTCTAATATTTTTCCGAAAAACGATTTTTCTTGAGTATCACTCATGATCTCACCCAGTAGAACCCGGAGGAACCTTAACTGATCAAAGAAAAATCTTTGTCTGAAAACTTCCCTTACATCTTTATTTTATGATCCAGATAACGTTTTGTAAAGGATTCTCCCGGCTAACATGCTTCCTTACCTGTGATATCGATATGATGGTCCCGAGAAAAAATACACCTTTCAGATGACGTGACTTTCTTCCTTTACAAGGTCACGATCCTTGTGATTTTCACCGTCGAAGGAAAGCTGTGTTCGATCCCCATCGAAGACGGTCTCAAGGTGGACTGGTCGGGTCCAGATCTGATACAGGTTTTCGAGCACACGCCGTGCCTCGCCGAGGTCGAGGGAAATTCCCTGTTGAGCTTCGTGAAGCAGTAATAGCTCCTTCCGGTTCTGGTAATTTCCATCGACCACTTTGATAATCGGTTCGCCACGGTTCGTAAGTTGGAACAGAAGCTTTTCTTTAATGGCCTCAAATTCCCGACTTTCGATCTCGTGACGGTTCGTTTTTTGATTGTAATCGTATGTAAACAGATTAAACTTTTCGCAGAACGTTTCCGTCAGAAATTCATCGATAAACGTGAGGTCGTTGTAGATCTTGCGAACCTCAAAAATCTTTTCCCGGCCCTTTCCGAGTCCCGTGTCCCAGTTCTCTTTTTTCTCCCGATCATGACAAAGCTGGTACTCTCGCCCGAAACGACCTTTATCCCAGCGTTCCTCAATGTGCCGAAACAGCTCCAGACCCAGCTTGTAGGGATTGAGTTGCTGAGGACTTGTTGCGGTCGTGGACGAGTGCCGATCGGCGTAATCGATGATTTCACCGTCCTCAGCAATGTGCTCCGTCATGAGCGTTGAATGCCAGTACGAAGCCCATCCCTCGTTCATAATTTTTGTCATTCGCTGGGGCGCAAAATAATACGCTTCGTCCCAGATAATGGAAAGGATGTCCCGCTGCCAGGTCTCAAGCGGCGCATACTGCATCAAAAAAAGAAGTACGTCCTTCTCCGGCTCCTCCGGTACCTGTTCCTGCTGACGAATTTCCTCGCCGTCCTGCTGAGAGGGATCCCCTGCTTCAGGAGGATTCAGAAACGAATCGAGGTACGATTTTCCTTCAATATGATATTCGTCCGGCTCCTCTCTCTCTTCCTCTTGGTCCTCCTCACCCTCATCCCGTTCCTGAATCAATCCGCGCCGTTTCTGAAACAATTTTTGATGGTCGATCAGGTTATTCAATGAGAGACATGCGTCCAGAAACTTTTCAACCGTTTCACGCCCCTGTCGATCGGCATGACGTTCAATCCGGTCCGCGTGATTGGACATTTCGTTCATCATGTTCCGGGAGGTGCCCCGAAACCACATATTGTTTTTGAAAAAATCGGAGTGCCCGTAGACGTGGGCGATCACCATTTTTTGTTCGGTCAGCGAATTGGTATTCAGCAGGTAGGCGTAGCACGGATCGTTATTAATGACCAGCTCGAAAATTTTTCCCAGCCCGTAGACGTGGGATTTCTTCAGGCGTTCAAATTCCATTCCGAAACGCCAGTGCGGATAGCGCCGGGGAAACCCTTCGTACGCGGCCGCCTGGTTGATCTCATTGTAATCAGCGACCTCAAACACGGTTTTGAACGGGTCAAGCCCCTCCTCCACCGCCATGGCATGAATCTTTTTCTGCCACGTTCGTATTTCCTCTTTATCGACCATCGTGTCAGATCGGTTAATTTCCCTGTCCGAGAAACGCTTTTATGGATTCATAGATATCCGATCGATCCTGCATTTCAGTGGTGATCAGACGTTCCTCATCTCCCATCTCATCGTCCAGATCACGTTTAAACTGTCCGCTGCCGTATGCACTTCGTACCTGTCCGTACGAGAATTGATTGCTCACCGGAAGCAAATCATTTCGGAGCAACTCCATGCACTCCTGGGTGTCCTCGCTGCCCCAGTTGTCACCGTCGGAAAAGTGGAACGGATAAATATTCCATTCGATCGGGTCATAATCCCGCTGAATCAGGTCACGGCACAGAGTGTACGCTGAAGAAATCTTTGTACCCCCGCTTTCTTTGACGTGGAAAAACGTGTGACGGTCCACCTCCTCGGCCACGGCATCATGAATAATATAGCGAATATCAAGTTTCTTGTACTGGGATCGAAGCCAGACGTCGATCCAGAACGCTTCATTCCTGACAATCTCTTTTTGTTCATCGCCCATCGAGCCGGACACGTCCATCATATACACGATCAGCGCGTTGGTTTGTGGGACCCGTTCTTTTTTCCAGCTCCGGTACCGCATGTCGTCGCGGGTTGGAAGGACAACGGGATTGTCTTCCGCGTCCGGATCGTACTCCCCGGAAGCAATCATCCGTTTTAACGCCTCTTTGTATGATCGCTTGAAGTGATGGAGGGATCGCGGGCCCGTGGATGAAATGGTCGTATATCGGGTCCGTTCGGATTCAACCTGTTTCTGTCCTTTCGGTTCGATATCGGGAAGCTCCAGTTCCTCCCCCATAATCTCCGCCAGTTCACTGAGGGAAACGTCTACTTCTATGGCATGATCACCGGGCTGCTCCCCCGCCTCACCGGCCTCCTGGCCTTCCCCTTCCTCGACGTCCACCGGGTCTCCTTCTTCTCCTTCGCCCTGCCCGACTCCCCCCCCATCCTGGTCCCCGTACTTGAACCGGGGGATGTTAATGTTCGGAATGGGAACACTGACCTTTTCGTCCCCCTGCTTTCCGACGAATTCTCCCTTTTCGATGTAGTCCTCGAGATCCTCCCGGATGTTTCCCTTGATAATGTCGCGAAACCGACGGTGATCGCGTTCAATTCGATGGACCATTCGAGGGTCGTAGGGTTTTTATGCAAAAATCATTCGAACCGGCAATCTCCACCTGGAAAACATGCGGGCGAGGAACCCACGTCTCCCCGACTTATCATCCTTAAATGCGATTCCTCTTATTCCTCTTCGTTTCGGGAAAAGATACTGGACACGAATGAAAGGACGTCACTTGCGCAGACCTCACAGTATCCATAGGAATTGATCAAACGGCTTTTGACAATGTCGATTTTCTCCTGGGTTTCTTTGTCGACCACGTTCGTCACCAGGCGGCTCAGGTTAATACTGTCCTTCTGATCCTCGAACAGCTTCAGCTCGAGCGCCTTTTGAAGCCGTTCATTACTCCGGTAGTCGAACTCTTTTCCTTCAACCGCCTTGGCGCCGATATAGTTCATGATTTCCCGGCGAAAGTCCTCTTTCCGACTCTCGGGGATATCGACTTTCTCTTCGATGCTGCGCATCATGCGTTCGTCCGGCTCTTCTTCCTCACCGGTATACCGATTCTTTACCTTTTCATCACGGGTGTACGCTTTGACGTTGTCGATGTATTTTCCAAACAGTCGATTCACCGCTTCCTCGTCCGCGGTAATTGCCCGCTGGACCTCATTCTTCACAATATCTTCGTACTCGTCTTTGACGACTGCCAACAGCTCACGGTATCGTTCCTTTTCGTCCTCGGACGTTATTAACGCGTGCTGTTCAAGACCGTCGTCCAGTTCGTTCATGACCTTGAACGGATTCACACACCCTTCCTCACCGGCCTTCACAAGAGCGTTGGAAATGCGATCCTGGATGTATCGCGGGGAAATACCCTCCATTCCTTCGTGATCAGCCGCCTCGCGCAGCTCCTTCACGCTGTCTCCGGTAAACCCGGGAACGGATTTTCCATTGTATAGCTTAAGTTTCTGCATCAAGGTCAGATTGGCGTTTTTTGGCTCCTCGAGACGGGACAAAACCGCCCACATGCTACAAACTTCAATGGTGTGGGGGGCAATGTGTTTGTCCTTAATTCTGCTGTTATTATAATCCCGCTTGTAAATTTGAATCTCATCGTCCAGTTTCAGGTTGTACGGAATATCGATCTTAACGGTTCGATCCCGGAAGGCTTCCATCAACTCATTGTTCTGAAGCCGTCGGTACTCCGGTTCATTGGTATGACCGATAATCACCTCGTCGATGTGAGTCTGGGGGAACTTTTTGGGTTTGATGCTGTGTTCCTGGGTCGCCCCCAGCAGGTCGTACAAAAACGCAACATCCAGTTTCAACACCTCAATGAACTCGATCAGACCACGGTTAGCCACATTCAATTCCCCGTCAAAGTTGAAGGCGCGTGGATCGGTGTCCGAGCCATACTTTGCAATTTTCCGAAAATTGATGTCCCCGGTTAGTTCCGTGGAATCCTGGTTCTTCTCGTCCTTGGGCTGAAACGTCGCAATGCCTTTCCGATCCTGTTCACTGACGAGGAACCGCTGTACTTTGATCTGATCGACAACCTTGTTCCAGTTCCCATCATGTTCTTCCATCGCCTGATTGTAATAGAACCGACATTCCGGACAGGGCTCCCCCTCGACATTCAGATCGTAACTGCGTTCGTGACGCTGATTTAACTCGTCCAGTATCTCATCACGAACGCCTTCCGGAACCAGTTTCAGCGGTTCTTCATGCATGGGACAGGTTTTCCAGCCCGAAGGCTCGTCATCGGTCTTCCAGGCGTAGGTAAAGAGAGCCCCATCTTCCGTGCGGGAATATTTTTCCAGGCCGCGCTTCAGCAGTGTGAGAATGGTGGATTTCGCACTTCCAACCGGTCCATGCAGCAACAGTAGACGTCGCTCGGTACCGTATTCATGGGCTCCGGCCTTCAGGGCATTCACGAAATGCATGAGGCTTTGCTCAAGGCCATACACGGCATTTTTACCGTCGTGGATCGGGTCGGAAAAGAATGGATAGCGCACAATATTTTCCCCTTCCCGTTCAACTTCCTCGACGCCATAGGAAAGAATCATATCGTAGAGCCGCTGAAAGGCCGAACGAGCGGTAAGGGGATTTTCTTCCAGGAGACCAAGGTAATCATCAAAGGACCCTTCCCAGTGAAGTTTCTTGAAAACGGACGGATCTACGGCTTCGTCGATAATTTCATCGACGCGATCTTTCAGATTCCCGTTCGATGCTGGTTCGACCTCTTCTTCGGCCTCCTCCTGTGTCTCGGTTTCAGTGTTATTATCCATATCGGATCTTTTTTCTTCGGGTAATCGGGGTGAAAGCGGAATTGAAACGAGGTCTGATCGAACCGGCGGCGGGCCCTCTTTTTTGATTTCCTCCGGGAATAAGATCCAATCTTTAACTGATCAGTGTCCTTCTGACTGTTACATTATACCGTATCAGATGGACTCTGTCCAGACTTCAGTCGGTATCAGATGCTCCCTTCGAAGGATCGATGCTCCTTCGAACGGAAATTCATCAGGTATCCTGATTCTGAAACAGGGGACCTCCTTCACTTTCCAGGATGTTCTGGAAGGTGGACCACCGGGTGCGAATGTGTTTTCGAACGGGGTCGTCCGGCGACAGGTGACCCCGAAGAAAGTCCCGGGTTTCGGGGTCGGAGGGATATCCGCTTCCCAGGGAACCGTACTTTTCGCGAAGTTCCCGAACAGCTCGATCTCGCTCGGTTTTCGCGAGAACGGACGCGGCTGAAACAAGCGGATATCGGTCATCCGCTCCGGGTTCTCCAGTCATCGAGGGGGTTCTGGAGACGTTTAAATTTCGCTTGACCGAATTGATAAATCCAGGGAGGGAGGATGGATGTCCCGGAGCGTCGAACAAAACCCGATCCGGCTCGGCACGTTCGATTAATTCAATCATACCCGTCCGGGTGAGTTCGGTGAGAGACGTTGAGTTGATTCGACGGGCGCTGAAGGAAATGGTCATCAGGTCTAGATCCCTGTCCTCCATCCAGCTTCGTTTCTCCTCTCGGGAAGACGGAGACATTTTTTTCGAGTCAACGAACCCGCTTCGATCCAGTTCTTCCTGCTGTCCCTCGGTACACTGAACTCCGGCGAGAATCATGGGACCGATAACCGGACCACGACCCGCTTCGTCGACGCCGAGAAGGGTGGTCATCTCCGGTTCAGACAAACCGCATACCGGTGTCCAGGGAGAGTGTTTTTCCCGAAACTTTATTACTGCGTCTCGCCAGATACAACACGGCTTCAGCCACATCCTCCGGGCGCAGAGGTCGTTTGTAGGGATCCTCAAGGTGCTGACGGGTCCGGACTTTCGTCTCGCCCGCCCGTTTCGACACCGATCCCGGCTGAACCGCGTTGACGGTAATCTCCGGAAACAGTTCCTGTGCGCTGGTTTCCACCAGTCGCTTGAGAGCGTCGTTCGTCACGGCCGGCAGCAGGTCGTGGTTTTCCCGGACATTCGAACCCCCTCCCGGCAAAATGACGATAATTTGCCGGTTCCGGTCGCCTTTCATATGGGGAACAAGCTCCTGAATCGCAAAAAACGGTCCGAGAACGTTTCGGTCAAGTACGGTGTCCCAGTCGCCGGAGTTTACCTCCGAAATAGGTTTTTCAACAGCGCTGTTCCCATGGATGACGAGGAGCTCCACGGTCCCGTACTCGGCCGCAATATCACTCACGCCACTTATTAACGAACGGCGATCGTCGAGGGTCATCTCGGTATGATAAATCTGCTCTTCAACTTCCGGGTCTTCCCGGCTTTTCAGGTCTTTCACCTGATCCTGATCAAAGCCGCAGAGACACTTATACTCGCTTCGAACCAGCAGGCGAGTTACCGCAGCGGCGATCCCTTTCGTGGAATCGGATTCGAGAACAACAGCCGTTTGTTTGGGCATTTTAATCCACAGAAGATTTTCTAAAAGAACGGAGAACGAAGCCCTCTAACCCCTTCGCTCCGGGGACGGAGTATTACGTGCTGGAACCGTTTCCTTCCGATTCCCTGTCCCGGTCTTCATCCGGCTGTGCTTCCGGATCTGCTTCGGCCGGAAGAATGACCAGAATCTCCAGGTCCGCGTCGGAGTTGTTCCGAATTTGATATTCTTCTTCTTCCCGCACCAGCACCACATCCCCCTCTTTCAACTCACGGGTGCTGGAGGTATGAATGAGTTCTCCGTCTCCTTTTCGAATAAACATCTGGTGAGAATGATTGTACTGGCGGGTCGGGGAGCTACCGCCGGGCTCAATCCGCAATAAGTTCATGTGATAATCTCCGGCTCCATCATCTTCGCTGATCAACGGTCGGATGTAGGCTCCCTTTGCATCCCCTTCCTGTATCCGATACGGCACGACATCTTTGTAACTCTTAACTAACATGCGCTCTCCTCGAATTCGACGGATGTTATTCTGGGTCCGTTCAAAGAAGTAAAGCACCATTCGATTCCATTTGTGATCCGGAGAGTCGGAAAATAAGGTTAAGCGTAAGCCGGACGACTGGAGATCGATTGGACAAAGTTGGTCATATTCGACATTGTCAATGCAAGATATCCACCCTCATTTTTCAAGGTGCGTTATCATACCGTATATCACGGATCAGGGTCAAGTGTTTTCCCCCTGATTCTCAGTTGAATCAGTGTTCGCTTCCCTGATGTCAAGAAGATCGTCGAGACAGTCCATGAACACGTCCACCAATGCCGGATCAAAGTGAGCTCCCCTTTCCTCACGGATAATCTCCAAGGATTGGTCCACCGGAAAAGCCTCTTTGTAGGGACGGGCGGACGTCAGTGCATCAAACACGTCGGCGATCGCGACGACCCGTCCCTCGATTGGAATGTTATCTCCTTCCAGCCCCCTTGGATATCCGGTACCATTCCATTTCTCATGATGGGTGAGTGCAATCCGAGCGGACAGTTGCATTACCTCGTGCTCCGAGCCACTCAGGATTCGGTATCCGATACGAGTATGTTTTTTGATCTCATCGTACTCCTCTTCAGAAAGTGAATCTGGCTTAAGCAGAATACGATCCGGCACCCCGATCTTCCCGACATCGTGCATGGAACTCGCATAAAGCATCTGTTCGGCTCGATCCTCCTCCCAGTCCATTTCTTCGGTGAGACGCTTCGAATAAAGACTCATCCGATGGATATGTTCCGCCGTATCGGGATCCTTGTATTCGGCAGCAATGGACAGGCGCTGGATCGACTCAAGGTAGGCGTCCTTGATCTCTTTATTTAACTGGGCGTTTCGAATCGCCACCCCGGCCTGAGAGGCAAGAGATTGGAGAAGCTGAATTTTTTCGTCCGAGAATCGACTGACGTTTCCTTGCGGATCACGTGCGTTCACCAGCAGGAGAACACCCAGGATGTTGCCGTCCTGAACGTCCAGCGGGATACCGAGAAGTGACCGGGTCCGGTACCCATGCTTTTCGTCAAATGTAGGATCAAAGGAATATGGAGCGTCCTCCGGAAGGTTATAGGCATCCGGAATTTCCACAATTTCACCGGTCACCGCAACGTAACCTGAAATACTATCGGTATTGAGGGGAAGCTGATTGTTCTCATTATGTCTTGCGGAAGGGGCCCTGAGATCTTCGTCCAGCTGATCGTTCTGTATCACGGAAAAGCGCAGATGATCATCCTCAACAATGTACAAACTTCCGCCTTCCGCGAAAGTTATATTCATGGACTCTCGAACAATCCGATCAAGCAGTTTATTAAGTTTTCGTTCCGAGGAAAGGGCAATGCCGATCTGATTGAGCGTTTCCAGTAGATCACTTTGTTCCGCGTCATCGATCATGGCCCTTCGTCTCCAGTCTGCTCGTGATGGAGCTCAACAAGCCGGTATTGCTTGGCTTGTTTGTACTCCGGGGGACCCTCCGACCCGCATTCGCTCTGGAGCGCCCGGACCGGATCCCCCTGTTCAACCACTCCCCGGTACACCCCGGAGCGGTTGGCTCCTCGATAAGAAATGGCAACACGCCACGATGAATCCCCTTCCTGCTGGACATCACAGGTCTTTGGAATCTCGATCCAGGACCATCCCTCCCGTTCGAAGGCTGTTTTCTCGACGAGCTGAGCGACCGAGGACATTGCCGCCCAACCCCGGTACTGCGCGGAAATTTCCTCGAACGTACCGTTGCGGTGAATAAAATTTTCAAGAGTTCCCAGCTCCATCCGCCCCCAGTATCGACCGTCCGGCAGGTCGATCAGGTTCGGGCAGTATCGATGCCCCCCCACGTGACTCACCTGCCAGACGCGTCGATCCTCATTGGCGTAGTGCGTTCGAAGTGCATGATAAATTGATGATCCGAAATGTCCACAGCAAGGATCCCGTTCTGTGTGCGTACAGACAAATATCTCCCGTCCGGGCATACCGTTCTCGCAAAGGTGATCAAGATCTGATCGATCAGAGGGCGAAGTCAACAGCACACGGGCAGCCGTTATTAGCTCCTCCTCCGGGACGAAGTACGACGTTCCTTCGTACCTGGAAAATGGACCGTCCGGGCGGCGGTAATGCATCATGCGCACCATATCATCCCGGGAATATTCCGAATCCGGCGCCACGAGCAGAAATTTGCCAGAAAACGTTTCTTTCCTCAGCCCTTCCTGGTACGCCTCAAACAATGCTTCAGGGAAATGATCGGTTTGCAAAGCACTGGACGCCCAGGGTTTTTCCAGCTCTAGAAACAAAAACTGCGGGACATCGCGAGCGGTGCCGATCAACTGATCGTCTTCTTCCCGGGAGACCAGTGAGCACATCAGCGGGCGCGACGGTTGGTCATCCATATTCAGTCTCCTAGAAGGTCATATGAACAAATTCATCCCACCGGAGGAGATCACTCGTATCCCCCTGACGGATATACTGATAATCACTGCTTGCATGGGGTATCCCAAGTGCTTCCCGAAACATCGTAAATTCATTGGTCACCCGCTCCTGTCGTCGCTCGTCTGATTCATCCCCCTCTGTCATTCCTTCTTCTCGTGCCAGCTGAAGGAGATTGACAAGATCGTTAAATTCGTTCGGCTCTTCAAGCAGTTCCCGGAAGGTCTCTGGGTTCCCTGTCAGCTCTTGCTGATCATGTTCCTCAACGGTCCCGTCGTAGTAGGAAAGATCATTGACGAAACGATCCTTCTTTCGGCCCGCGTGAAAAATATCATAACCCCACGCACGATGGGGATCCGTCCAGAGTAACACAATCCAGGATTCCGTCGCGGCGGAGAGATCTTCCGCCATCTCATCCGCCTCGGTAAATCGTTCGATGAAAATGCTCACCCAGCCATTTATCGAAGGAGAGAGGAAAAGCCTGGATTGATCCGGGGAGGCATGTGTTGATTTCTGAGCGCTACGGAGGGAAACCACATTGACGTCTTCCTCAATAGATTCCGGCTCTCCCGCCATTGTCACAAGATTTTTCATCAGTTCCTCGCGGGAGGAACTCCGGGCATGAAGACCGGCATAGAAACGGGACATGATCCGTTTCAAACAACAAAGTAGATGTGATTAATCAACCCCTTGCCGTGTTCGTTATCGACCGAACTAGGGTCATGGTCTCCGGAAAATCGGATCCGTTAAATCAAACCCCCCTCATTCTTCATCACTATCCGCCGCGCCGAGTTCATCTTCCAGCTGCTGATCAAGCACATATATGTAACGATCATCGTCGTCCATGCGACGGAGCGGGATCAACACTTCCTCGATATGATTTTCTTCTTCCACCTGTTCATCGTGAAACCACTGGAGCAGAGATTGCGCCGCGTTATCGTTGTGTTCGTCGGCAATCTCCTGCAGGTCGTGAAACGAAGCGGTGTTGTTCTCTTCAGCTTCAAGAGCGGTTTCGAAGACTTCCTCGACGGATTCATATCTGTTTTGAGGTCGATCCACGGCGGGAATTTCGATCTCTTTCCCAACTTCGTCGAGAAATTTGTAAATGCGCATCGCATGTTCACGTTCTTCTTCGGATTGCTCTTCAACAAACTGAGCAAACCCGTTCCAGTTTTCAGCTCGAAGATAGGCCCCCATTCCAAGGTACATTGCGGAAGCCTCGAGTTCGGTCTTCAGCTGATCGTTCAGCGCTTCTGCGAGTTCGTCACTAATCATAATGAGTATAGCAAAAGGAATAAGTTAAAACGATTTCCAGAAAACAAGGAAAACGGTTAACAAGGAGGAGCATGAGTATACCGGATCCAGGATGCCTCAAGAACTCATCCTGCACGTTTTAAAAAAAGGTTTATCTGGTGATCCGGTCCATTACTATAACTTTGAATGGGCCTGTAATCAAGCCTTCAACGGCAGAGAACAAGCCCTCAAAAGAGGACTCATCACCCCGTTCTCCATCATCAACAGCTGTTTCTTGGAAAGATCATGTAGACGCCTTCTGTCAGCGTCCTTTGGATTCACCTCAACGGTCCAGCTGTTCATCAAAATTCTCCGGCAGCTCCCAACCGGCTCCGTAAATGTTTTGATCCACCTGTTCGGCTGTTTTCATACCGGCCAGTGCGGCCTTGATCCCCGGCTGATTGTGAACCCAGTTCAGAGCAATTCCTGACGCCGGTTTTTTGATTTCTTCCGAAACCTCCATCAGTGCGTTCACCGTATCCAGGTGATATTGAAAGCGATCCGGTTCGAAAAGAAGATCACCACGCCGGTTGTCGTGATCATAAAAATCGGGGATCGCGCCATGTTTACCGGTCAGGAGGCCTTTTGCAAGAGGGGTGCAGGCCAGAATATCGATGTTTTGATCCACACAATATTTCCGTTCTCGCTCAAATCGGTCCGGTTCCAGGAGATTAAACCGGTATTGAACGCAGTCGAGCTGAAGGTGTTCCTGAATCTTTTCCAGGTAGGAGGCCGGAAAATGACAGACGCCAAGTGCCCGGACCACACCCTTGTCCAGGAATTCCTCCAGCTTGTCGAGTGATCCCGGGGAAAGGCCGTTCTCCGGAGGCCACTGAAGCTGATAAAGATCGATGGTCTCCGTCCGCAATCGTTCCCTCGACTGATCAATGTCCGTCTGCAGGGCCGCGGGCCGGGTATCCGTGTACAATTTCCCGTCCGCATCAACGCGGACCCCTCCCTTTCCGGCGATGATCATCTCATCTCTCCGTTCTGAAGCCACCCGCCCGAGAAGTTTTTCCGAACGTCCCCGGCCATAAACGGAGGAAGTGTCAAACAGATTGATCCCCTTATCCAGAGCCCTGTGAAGAGCGTTCAGAGCTGTATCGGCATCCAAGGCGCCCCACTTGATGCCCCCAATCGACCATGTGCCGAACCCAACTGACGACACGGACATGCCGCTCGTTCCAAGCGACCGGTATTCCATATCCGGAGGTGGCTCAAATTCTGGGAGGTCTTCCAGGCGTTTCATGACTTTTGACGGAATTGTACGGTGTACACCAGAAAGAATAAATAGACCGGATCTGAAAAGGGAGGTGCGTACTCAGCGTCAGATTTTTGGTGCATACCAGAACAAATTAAGAAGGCGAGGCCGAAACGTGCTTTCCCGTAGAGTAATGTTACCGGTATTTCCAAAATCCGTACCTTTATAACTCCGTTCCGGGCCGTTAGTATGAAAGTATCATGTGTACAAATCGGAACGGGACATACCATGTTTCATTCAGGATCCTCTTTATGACCGTGCTGACGGTCCTTCTGGCCACTTCCGCGAGCTGGGGCCAACCATCTGAAGATTCCGAAACGTCCGCCCGATCCATTCTGAAAAACGCGATCAATCATACTCTTTCCGGTAACCACTCCTTTACTACTGATCTAAAACAAAGCAACCGGATGAAATACAGCAGCAATCGGATGACGGTGCATCAAAAACAGACCATATCCCTGAAATTCGTCCCTCCACTTATGTCCGGAAAAGCCACCACAAAAATGTCGATGGAGCGGGGAGCGATCTCTCAGTCGTTAAAAAAGCAGGTCATCCGAATGGTCGGTCGAAATGGATCAAATCCCCAATTGTATGTCAAGATTGACGAAGCTCCATGGACATCTCTCAAGAGCGTGGCCGGTTCTCAACGGATCCGCCGACGAATGACCCTGATGTTTACGATTCGAACCTATTCGAACTTTTTACAAACGGTTCAAGTACAGGGACACGAACGGGTCCATAAACGCAAATGCCGGAAAGTGACCGGTAAGCTTGATCTCGAGCGTTTTCAGTCTCATCTCCATCAACAGCTCAGGGGAATGTTCGAGCCATCCGCCACCGGAGGCGAATACGGATTTTCGTTGGACCTGAAAAAAGCGGAAATTCAGTTCTGGATCGAAAAGGATCCCACCCGTATCCGCAGATTCAGCCTTTCATACCGCCAGGAAATCACGTATTCTGGCGGAAATAAGGAAGACCATCCAGATATGACGTTACTTCAACAACATCAGCAGAAGATCGATTACCGCCGATATGACAATACCGAGATGCCCCGGAAGGAAAAGGAACGATTCCAGACCCTTTCATCGAAGGAAGCCTCACAAAACAGACCGGATGAATCGGGAAAGGAAAATTCAAACTCCGGCGATGGGCCCGGCGATGGGCCTGACTAGAAGGCTGCTGAAAAGCCAGAGAAAACGTCTTAAGAAGGCTCCTCTTCCGTTTCCGGTTCTTCGTAATCGTCCGTTTTCTCCACCAGTTCGAACAAGCATCGCTCAGCGTTGTCACCGAGCTGGTGAGACGCATACTTTCCTCCTTCGATCCATCGCATCCCACCAAGCCGAACAATCCGGGTATAGCCGCCTGGTCGATCCTCAAACAGGGGCCCTACTTTTTTGAAAAGCTTGTTCGTTGCATCCTCGTCCTGAAGCTTGGATAGAACCTGGCGGTAATTGTGTAGCGAATCATCCCCGGCTTTCGTGATCAATTTTTCCACGAAAGACTGACACTCTTTTGCTTTTTCAATCGAGGTAATGATCCGTTCCTCCTCGATCAGGCTGGCGCTCATGTTCCGCAGCATCGCCATTCGATGGTGCGTTTTGCGCCCAAATTTTTTGTTTTTATCACCGTGTCTCATTCTTCTTCCTCCCCTGCGGCTGCCGTTTCCTCTTCCTCAGCTTCCTGCTGAGCTTCGAAAAACGGCTGTTTTCCGCCGTAAACTTCCGATAGATCCATGTCCACTTCGAGACCGAGAACCTCGAGGGCATTTTTCACTTCCTCGAGGGACGTGCCCCCGAAGTTTCGGACCTCCAGGAGTGTGTCTTCATCGTCACTTGCAACGTC
Source organism: uncultured Planctomycetia bacterium (assembly GCA_964606115.1). Taxonomy (GTDB): domain Bacteria; phylum Planctomycetota; class MHYJ01; order CAYXQY01; family CAYXQY01; genus CAYXQY01. The sequence continues at coordinate 20,986 of CAZSFH010000003.1, forward strand.
TTCAATGGTCTTATAGCCATCATCCTTCAGGGCATTGATCGTTCGCTGGTGAACATCCAGCTCCTCAATGTCGCGCTGCAAAATTTCTTTGAGATCGGATTTCTGCTTCTGTTCCTTCCAGGCCTGAGCCTTCTTCCGGCTCTCCTGAAGCAATCGCTGCTCGACTTCGAAGTATTTGACGAACGGATTGAGGTGTTTGCGGAGAATCTTGGACGCTTCAATCAGTGCCTGTTCGGGGGTGATGCTTCCGTCCGTCCAAATTTCCAGTATCAGGCGATCGAAGTCGGTCCGTTCCCCCACTCGCGTATCCTCAACATCGTACCGAACACGACGGATGGGGGAGAACAGGGAATCGACCGGAATGTTTCCGATTTCACCGTTCTGATCGGACCGTTTTTCGCGGTTGACATATCCGCGCCCGCGTTCGACGTCCATTTCCACCTTGAACTCCGTGTCTTCCGCAAGAGTGGCAATATGCAAATCCGGATTCACAATCTCGACGGCCGGGTCCGGCTGAATATGTCCGGCTTTCACGATGCCCTGCTGGGAAACATCAATATGCAGCGTTCGTTGATCCTGGTTCTTATCCAGGTCCAGCACGATTTGTTTGATGTTCGAAATAATTTCCGGGACATCTTCTTTGACTCCCGGGACCGTGGTTAGTTCGTGTTCCACCCCGTCGATCCGTACGTTTTTCACGCCGACCCCTTCGATGGAGGAGATCAGGATCCGCCTGAGGCTGTTTCCGATGGTTGATCCAAACCCACGCTCAAAAGGTTCAGCGGTGAATTTTCCGTACGTGTCGCTTTTCGTCTCCGGATCAAGGATGACCCGGTTGGGAAATTCGAAATCTCGCCAGCGTATGCGTACATCTCCGTTGTCTCTCATGATGGTTTTTTACTGAATTGGCTGTAAAAACAGATAAATCCTGTACGAATTCTGTGTTCTATAAAGAGGGCCGTTCGGATCGTTACTGCGTCATAAACTCCACGACCATGAGCTCATCAATATGATGTGGAAGATCTCCGGGTTCCGGTTCATTGATGACCTCCCCTTCGAGCTCGTCCTCCCGAAGATCCAGCCAGGAAGGAACCTGATCAACATCCGGTTCAGGACTCAAGTTTTCGTCGACAAGTTCCTTGCTGGTATCCCGATCGGCGGGGGAAATCACATCTCCCGGGCTTACAAGAGCGGAGGGGATATCCACTTTCTCACCGTTTACGTAAATATGACCATGATTCACAAACTGACGGGCCTGGGGTCTCGTCTTGCCAAACTGCAGACGAAAGACGACGTTATCAAGGCGCCGCTCCATTTTGATAATCAGATTTTCACCGGTGTTCCCCTCCGCTTTCGTGGCATCCTTGAAGATACGACGGAGCTGTTTCTCGAGCACTCCATACGTATACTTCAATTTCTGCTTTTCCCGGAGATGAAGCCCGTAGTCACTTAAACGGTACCGGTTTCGTCCCATTTCACCGGGGGGATACGACCGTTCCTGGGCGGGACAGTTATCGCTTCCGCAGAGGGGCATTCCCACGCGGCGACACATCTTGTGATGGGGGGCTGTTCGTCTTGCCATTACACCCTCCGTTTCTTCGGCGGTCGACAACCATTGTGCGGAAGCGGCGTGACATCCTCAATGCTCTTGACCTCGATGCCGGCGGCTTCAATGGCTCGAATGGCACCCGCGCGTCCACTGCCGGGTCCTTTCACCTTGACCGCACACTCTTCAACACCAAACTTTTTGGCTTCCTCCGCAGCAGATTGAGCCGCTTTCTGGGCGGCGTACGCCGTGGATTTCTTCGCCCCCGAATTTCCGGTGGTCCCGGGTGACGCCCAGCAGAGAGCATCCCCGTTCTCGTCCGTAAACGTAATAATTGTGTTATTAAACGTTGATTTCACGTGTGCAATAGCACGTGGAACCACCCGCTTAATTCGTTTTTTTCTGGCCATGTTCGTTGCGTCTTTAAATGAAATGGAACACAAACAAAACTCGAAACCTATTTCAATTTTCTTCCCCCCCCCTCGCGAGATCCAACCTCGAACGTGGACGTTCGTACGTCTTCCCGTTCTCCTCGTCAAAAAAACAACAGACCACGTCTCTCAATTGTGCCGGAGTTAAGCCCGGTACAGGAAAACGGACGTAAAGAACTTCTTGCACCCACTTTCCACAATCAGAATAACTGGCACGGATACGTACGAAGAAAACGCCCCCTCACGCTTTCTCCCGATAAATTTCGTTACCCGCCCGGTTTCTGAACCGTCCGATCTCTTCCGGGCACGGTTTTCCGTTCCCCTTTCTGAGTCCGGGCGTTGGATTGTGTTCGCTGTCCGCGCACCGGAAGGTCATTCTGGTGCCGCATTCCCCGGTAACAATCAATTTTCTTCAGCCGAGTAATATTGCGGCGGACCTCCTGGCGCAGTTCCCCCTCAATTTTGTAGTCACGCTCAATAATGGAATTAAGCTCACTGATCTGATCCTCCGACAGATCATACGCTCTCTGGCCTTCGGGAATACCGGCCTTCTCAATAATCTCCCGACCGCTGGTATCCCCGATACCGTATATATAAGTCAGAGCAACCCAGACGGGCTTGTCTTCCGGTATGTCAACACCTGCAATTCTCGGCATGGTGATCGCTGGTAAAAACAGAATCCAGATTCGCAAACGAAACGACCGCTCATCAAGTACGATATCTTACGAAACGATACCGTAATAACTTGCGTTATCCCTGCACCTGTTTATGTTTCGGATTCTCGCAGATCACCCTCACCTTTCCGTTCCGACGGATGATCTTACAGTTCTCACAGATGCGCTTGACGGATGATCGTACCTTCATGGCTAGTTCGACTCCCTGTATACAATACGTCCTTTCTCCAGGTCATAAGGAGACATCTCCACCGTCACTTCATCTCCCGGTAAAATTCGAATAAACTTCCGTCGCATTTTTCCGGTGGTGTACGCAATCACTTCGTGACCGGACTCCAGCTCCACCTTGAACATGGCATTCGGTAGAGCTTTTTTAACTGTACCAGTCGCTTTGATCGGTTCTTCTTTAGACACAGCGTCTTGTTCAATAAAGAGATTCGTGGAAGGTTCTACCATTATTATCCAGGCGAGTCAGAATTTCAATCCCCTCCCCCGTGATGGCAACCGTGTCCTCAAAATGAACGGAACGCTCCCCGTCCTCCGTGACGACCGTCCAGTCGTTGTCGAGGGTTCGGGTTCGATGGGTTCCGATATTCAGCATCGGTTCCAGTGCAAGAACCATCCCTTCTTTTAAAATCACGGTATCGGTATGATTTTCAGGTTCGTAGAAGTTCGGGATCTGCGGGTCCTCGTGCATTTCACGACCAATACCGTGTCCCACGTAATCACGTACCACGTTGTATCCACGACCTTCGCTGAACTCCTGGATGTATTTGCAGATTTCCTTCAGAGGCTTATCGGGCTCCACCCGATCAATGGCCCGGTTAAGTGCCTCCAGGCCGTCCTTCAGCAACGCCCTGGTCTGATCGGAAACGCTTCCGATCGGAATGGTCCGAGCCGCATCTCCAAAATAATTTTTGTATTCCACGCCGATATCCACGGAAATAATATCTCCCTCGCGGAGTTCACGATCCGGGGTTGGTATTCCATGGACAACTTCCTCATTGATACTCGCACAGATACTGGCCGGAAAACCGCGGTAATCTTTAAACGCCGGTTCCGCGTCCTCGTCCCGGATCATCTCTTCCGTTTTCTCATCAAGCTCCTTCGTCGTCACCCCGGGCTCGATGAGCTCAACCATCCGCTCATGACAGTGCGCCACGATCCGGCCGGCCTGTTTCATAATTTTCAGTTCACGAGGTGATTTTCGTTTAATCATGTTGCCTCGAAGGCGTCGAAAACTGAGACTGAATTGCACGGCACGCTTTTTTAAACACATCCTCAATCCGACCGGAGGCGTCCACACGTTCCAGAATCCCGTCCTTCTCGAGCTCACGAATGACGGGAACACTTTCATTTTGATAAACGTCAAGACGCTGTCGAATGGTTTTCAGGTTGTCATCTTCTCGCTGATAGAGCTCCGCTCCGCAGTCGTCACAGACCCCTTCTTCCTCGGGAGGATAAAACTCCACATGATAATTGCGTCCACATTCCGTACACGTTTTTCGGCCGGAAAGACGCTCGATGATGTCTTCTTTGTCCAGGTCCAGCTGAAGAGCAACGTCAATTTCTTCGTCCCGTTTCTCCAGCTCCTTTTTCAGGTGGTTGTACTGCTCAAGATTACGCGGGAATCCATCCGCTATGAAACCTTCCCGGCCGGGAATGTCGAACATCTCCCGGGACATAATCTGCACCACGATCTCCACGGGCACAAGCTGCCCGTTGTCAATATACGGCTTTGCTCGCTGCCCCGCCTCGGTTTCTTCCTCAATGGCCTCCCTCAACAACTGCCCGGCGGAGAGGTGCGGGAGATCAAATTCCCTACTCAATTTTTTGGCCTGGGTTCCTTTTCCGGCCCCAGGAGGTCCGATCAAAAGAATTTTCATCCTGATGACAGGGCGTTTCTGGAACGGTGAACGTGGTTATCCGGACGACTCAATCGTGCTCAGCGACGCTGGTATGATCGACTCCGACCGCTTTTTCCGGCCTCTTTGAAGAACCCTTCGTACTCCCGCATCATCATCTGGGACTCGATCCGTTCAACGGTATCCATCGCGACGCTGACAATAATCAACAACCCCGTGCCTCCGAGAAACCGTGTCACCACCTGACCGAACCCGAACGCGAACGCGACAATGTCGGGAATCAGCGCGAGAAGGGCAAGGAACGTAGCACCGGCGAGCGTGATTCGGTTCATGATTCCCTCAAGAAAATTGGCCGTGTTCTTCCCCGGTCGTACTCCCGGCACAAACGACCCCCGTTCCTTCAGCTGATCGGCCATATCGACCGGCTGAAACATCAGGGCCGTCCAGAAGTAGGAAAAGAAGAACACCATGGAGGCATAAAAGAGCACATAGAAGAACCCGAGATTCTGCCCGGTACCTCCCCCGACGGTCACAAGCAGATCCGAAAGCCACGGCAGCGAATTCTGCAGCGACCGGCCGATGAGCATGGGAAACATCAGCAGCGAACTCGCAAAAATCAGCGGCATTACTCCCGCCTGATTTACCTTCAGGGGAAGGTAGTTCTTCTGTCCGCCGTACATCCTGCGCCCTCGCACGTGTTTTCCGTGCTGAACCGGAATCCGACGCTGGGACATGTTCACGAACGTGATACCCGCTACCACCAGCACGTAAAGAAGGATTAAAAGAATCACCTTGTCCGGGGACCGAAGCCCCTGCTGCACTCGGGTCCAGAGATCAAGAGCAACTTTGGGCATCGTGGCGAGAATCCCGGCCATAATAATGATTGACGCTCCATTTCCCACGCCGTGTTCGGTAATTTGCTCACCAAGCCACATGATAAAGATCGCACCGCCGGCCAGGATGATCGTGGTTCCCACGTAAAACAGCCACCCCGGAAATCCCTCCACGACAAGACCTAGTTTGGTATAAAGAAAGATGGACAGCATAAAACCCTGAAACACACAGATCGGAACTGTACACAACCGTGTGTACTGCTTGATTTTTCGCTGTCCGGAAGGTCCCTCTTTGCTCAGCTGTTCGAGACTGGGCACGACTTTGGTCAGCATCTGAAAAATGATGGCCGAGGTAATGTACGGCATGATGCCCAGACTGAAGATGGATAGACGCTTGGCGGCCCCTCCCGAAAACAGCATCAGGAATCCGAATGTCCGGCCGCCGGCAGTATCCGCCATTTGTTCCCACATCGCCTGCACCGCTTCCATGTCAATCCCCGGAACCGGAATCGCGGAACCAAAACGAAAAACGGCCAGCAACCCCAGGGTAATGAGAATCCGCCTCCGGAGTTCGGGAATGCGGAACATATTGGTGACGGCGTTGCTCAGGCGATTCATCCCGGTTCGTTCGGATGTGAGGTTACGACTTCATTATTCGGAGGGAACGGAGACTTCTCCACCGGCCTCTTCAATCTTCTCCCGGGCCGTTTCACTAAAGGCGTCGGCCTCGACCGTCAGGGATGTATCCAGCTCACCGTCGCCAAGTATTTTGACCTCTCGATCGGTATTTCCCCGGATCAGTCCCTCCTCGATTAAACGCTCAGGCGTGATCTCTTCACCGTCGTCAAACACATTCAGTTTCTCGACGTTGACAACGGCGTATTCGGTTCGAAAATCGGCGTTGTTAAAGCCAAACTTGGGAAACCGCTGAATCAGGGGAGTTTCTCCGCCGGCAAAAAACTCGCGCTGGCCGAAACCGGACCGCGCTTTCTGGCCCTTGACGCCGCGTGTGCAGTACGTCCCCTTACCGGACCCGTTTCCACGTCCGATTCGACGTTTCCCATCCGGTTTGGGATCGGATTTTTCTCGAAGTTCGTGAAGCTGCATGTATCCTCCTGAAAGAACAGCAATCGAAAAATTCTAACAATGCTTTCTTACCGGGGGATCGATTACGTAATTTTAACGTCCCGGAGTTCCTCAATCTCTTCTTTTGTGCGAAGGGATTTCAATCCTTCATACACCGCCTTTACACAGTTGATCGGATTCGTGCTTCCGTAGATCTTGGTCAGCAGATCCGTAATCCCGGCAAGGTTGACCGTGGTGCGAACCGGGAGGGACGCAATGACCCCCGTACCGGGACTCGCGGGGCGGAGAAGCAATTCCGTGGAACAGTACTCGAGCTCGACCCGGTGCGGAATCGTTCCGTGAACAATCGGAACCTCAATCATCCGATCCCGTGATTCCTGAATGGCTTTCTGAATTGCCTGTGGAACCTGATTCGCCTTCCCGAAGCCGTATGAAATCTTTCCGTTTCGATTTCCGGCGACCACGAGGGCACTGAAGGAAAATTTCTTTCCTCCCTGTACCACCTTGCAGCAACGGTTTACGTGTACGACGGACTCCTCAAATTCACCCTCCCCGTCATGCTGCTGGTCAGGGGCCTCTTCCTGTTGCCGGTCCGTAACCTCGGGAGGTGCCTCCTCATCATCTTGTTCCTGATCCTCGTGATCGTCACCATGATCCTGGGCCTCCGGTTCCTCCTCTTCCTCGTCACCGCCTTTCTCCTCTCGTTCGTCGTCGTGGTCGGACTCGCTTTCCTCTGCGGAGGCTTGCTCATTCGGTTCGGCATCCTCACTCGCCGAGGTCTCCGTTTCCTCCTTCTTGTCCGCCTCTTCCTCAGGAATCTGTGACCCTTGCTCCTCCTGAGCCGCCTGTGGTGTTTCGTCGTCCTGCTGCTGTTTTTGTTCTTGTTCCTGTTCCTCGTCTGACATCGTTCTTGATGAAGAATAAGAAATTAAAAGTCCAGACCGGCGTCCCGGGCGGCTTCGGCGAGGGCCTTCACGCGACCGTGGTAATCATAAGGACCGATATCGAATGCAACTTTCTCAATTCCTTCTTCCAGTGCGCGTTCAGCAAGCTTTTCCCCCACCTTCGCCGCCGCTTCTTTGTTTCCACCGTATTTAATATCATCCTGAAGCTCCCCGTCGTTCGAGGAAGCGGCCACGATGGTCTCCTGCTGAAGATCGTCAATCACCTGACAGTAAATATGTTTCAAACTCCGATACACACTGAGACGTGGACGTTCCGGCGTACCGAAGATCTTTTTTCGGCGCCGCCGCTTTCGTCGCTGTCGCTTGTTCTTTTTTTCTTTCTGATGATCAACCATAACGCCTTACACACCGGAAACGAATTTCTTTCCTTCTTTCGACCGAACCTGCTCGTCGCTGTACCGAATGCCTTTCTGATTGTACGGTTCCGGAGGCCGAATCGAACGAATTTCCGAAGCAAACTGTCCGACCTGCTGTTTGTCGGATCCCGAAACCTCTATCACCTTCTCATTGGGCACGTCAATCGAAATCTCGTCCGGGATCATCACCTCCACGTCATTGGTGTAACCCACAGCAATGACCAGCGTGTCTCCCTGAAGCTCAGCACCGTAGCCCGTACCGTGAATTTCCAGCCGTTTCGAGAATCCGTCACTGACCCCCTGCACCATATTTTGAAGCAGGGAACGACTTGTTCCGTGCAGCGCCTTCTGTTCCTGGGTATCACGTGTGCGCTCCACCTTGATCTGTGCCTCATCAGCGTCATAGGAAATCTTCATGTCGGAATGAAACGACTGCTGAAGGTCGCCTTCCGGGCCGGAAACGGAAACGTCGGATCCATTCACCTCCACGTCCACGTTCTCCGGTACGTCAACAGGTTGCTGTCCGATACGTGACATCGTATTCGTTCGGAAATTGAAGTTACCAGACTTTACAGAGCAATTCTCCACCAAGGCGCAGTTTTCGACATTCACGGTCACTCATCACACCTTTTGGGGTGGACACCACCATCACCCCGAGACCGTTCAGCACCTCCGGCATATCATCCACACCCGAGAACTTACGGCGTCCGGGCTTGCTCACACGCTCCATGTTCTTAATGACCGACTCCCCGCGATCCGTGTATTTCAGATACACACGAATCACTTTGTGTGGTTCCTTGTTCGGCCGGACCTGTTTCTCGTAGATCCGGTAATCATCAATGTATCCCTCTTCCTTCAGCACGTCCACGAGGCCTTCCTTTACGTTGCTGTACGGGATATCCGTGGCCTCTTCATTAATCTCGTTGGCGTTGCGGATACGCGTCAGCGCGTCGCTTATTGTATCTGAGATCTGCATGGTTACCAGCTAGCCTTTCGAACACCGGGAATTTCACCTTTACTCGCAAGCTCGCGAAAACAGATACGACAGATATGGAACTTGCGCATATACGATCGGGCGCGACCACAGAGCTCACATCGGTTCACACCGCGCGTGCTGTACTTGTGATCGTCCTTCTTCGATTTTTCAATTAACGCTTTTCTCGGCATAGCACTCGTCGTTCAAAATGAAATACGGAACCATATGGAACGAGGGTCGGTCGATCAGATCTCCTTAAACGGCATTCCAAGCTCATCCAGCAGTGCGAGTCCGGCTTCGTCATCCTCCGCCGTGGTCGTGATACAGATATCCATGCCCTGGACGGCGTTCAGTTCGTTTACGTCGATGCCGGGAAACGTTCCCTGCTCATCAATGCCCATTGAAAAATTCCCCTGGCCATCCATCGCATCCGGATCCAGGCCACTAAAATCTTTAATCCGCGGGATCACAACCGTAATTAATCGCTCCAGGAACGCGTACATTCGAGATCCCCGGAGTGTCACCTTCACGCCGACCGGATCCCCTTCTCGGATGTTGAAGCCGGCCACCGATTTATGAGCTTTTGTCACGACCGGCTGCTGTCCGGTTATTCGTGCCAGGTCTTCCCGGGCCCATTCAACACGGTCCCGATCCTCACTCACGTCCCCAAGACCCATGTTCACCGTAATTTTGTCCAGTTCAGGCACCCCGAGAAGATTATCCAGCTCGAGCCGTTCCTTTAATTGGGAACGCACCTCCTCCCGGTAGGTTTCCTGAAGCTCCGGCTCAACGGCCGTGTCGCCGGTCGCCTCTTGTTCATCCGTCTGTTTTTCCTCCGTCGCTTCAGCCATGGTAATCGGACCTATTCCACGAGATCAATAAACTCATCACAGGACTTACAGTAGCGGGCGTTGTTTCCATAAGGAGACTCCCGCCGCCCGATACGGGTGGCCTCCCCACAATTCGGACAGATCACCTTCAGGTTACTGACATGAATCGGCATCTCTTTCTGTATAATCCCTCCTTTCGGCTGGTCTTCCGACTTTCGGAGCGTCTTGTAACGATAATTCACGTCCTCCACAATCGCCCGGTCCTCGTCCGGAATTACTTTCCGGACAAGACCCTCACGATTCTTGTCCACGCCCGTAATCACCTTTACTTTGTCACCGGATCGAATATGCATGGCTACACCACCTCGGACGCAAGCGAAATAATTTTCATATAATCGTCTCGCAGTTCACGAGGAACAGCACCGAAGATTCGGGTCCCGACTGGATTCCCATCATTTCCAATGATCACCGCTGCGTTCTTGTCAAACTTCACGTAACTGCCGTCATCGCGGCGCACACCACGGGAGGTGCGAACGACCACCCCCTGTACCACGTCACCCTGATCGACCTCCCCCCGGGGAATGCTCTTTTTAACGGCCCCAACAATCAGATCCCCGATGTTCGCGTACTGTTTCCCGCTCCCGCCGAGCACCTGTATGCATCCAATTTCCTTGGCTCCGGAATTGTCGGCGACCTCCAGTTTTGTCTCTTTCTGTATCATCCTTCTTCTCCCTGCAAAAATTCACCGGTTTGCCGGTTCAACAGCTCAACCTCACGAAGACTCATCCGAAGACGTGTCCCCATCTTCCGATTCCTGTCCGGGCTCCCGCTTCAGGATCCGTTTGAGGCGCCAGGTTTTATTTTTTGAAAGCGGACGGGTCTCGATAATTTCAACCCGATCCCCCTCATTAGCAAGCTCCTCCTCATCGTGCACCTGAAAGTTGCTGGTCCGCTGGATGTATTTCTTGTAGCGGTCATGCTGAACCAGGCGGGACACATCAACGCTGATGGTTTTGTCCATGCGGTCGCTGGTCACAACCCCGGACAGCACCTTTCGATTTGACGTTTGATCGGACATACCCATCTTTCCTGTAAAAATTCAAGACGAACCATTCAACGCCGGGATGGCTGTCCCCCCGTGCATCGCCAAAAATCCACACGTCGCGATGGACGAACACCATCTCCAGACATCCATGAAATGCAATGGCAATTACCATGATATGCAAACGCTGATGAATTTCAAACCACCTTTTTAAAAGCATCTCAAATAAGTTAAGATGACGAATTGAGATTGAACCATGAATGCGTCCAGGCTGGACAATGTTTCAACATGAGCCTTCGGGAACAGCTGAACGAAAACGAAAAAGCCACTCTTGCTCCCTGGGGAATGAAAAGCGAACATTCCCGTGGACGGGAGCACGAAGAAGACGCTCATCCGTATCGCCTTCCGTTTCAGCGGGACCGGGACCGGATTGTTCACTGTACAGCCTTTCGCCGCCTGCAGTATAAAACCCAGGTCTTTGTTATTCATGAAGGCGATTACTATCGCACTCGTCTGACGCATACCACCGAGGTCGCCCAGATTTCAAGAACGATCGCCCGAACCATCGGTCTGAACCAGGATCTGACGGAGGCGGTTTCGCTCGCTCATGACCTCGGACACACACCGTTCGGCCACAGTGGTGAAGAAGCATTAAATAAATGTTTGAAGGAAGAGGGAGCGGGAGGGTTCCGTCACAATCGACAGTCGCTTCGGATCCTTGAGACCCTTGAGAACCGTCACCCTGACTTCAGAGGTCTGAACCTCAGCTGGGAGCTTCTGGAGTCGGTAATCAAGCACGGTTATCCCGATCACCCTGAGCCGGATGAGAGATTTGAACCGGACCGCGCCCCGCTTCTGGAGGAGCGGGTCGTCGATGTCACCGATGCCGTGGCGTACACGAACCACGATCTGGATGACGGGTTGAAGTCGGGCATTCTCGAACGATCCAGTCTCCGGGAGGTTGGTCTCTGGAACGAAGCTGTGAATGAGATTCACGAAAAGTTTGATTCGTTTGACGAGGAACAGGAACGTTCACAGGTGGTGCGTTATCTGATTAACCAGATGGTAACGGATTTAATCGAAACAACCCGAAACCGGCTCGACGAATATCATATATCATCCGTGGAGGACGCCCGGGACACAACCGATGATCTGGTCGTGTTTTCCAACGAGATGGAAAAGAAAATCAATGATCTTCTTTCGTTTCTTTACGACGAGATGTATGGACATCCCCGGGTGATCCGGATGCAGGAACGGGCCAAACGTATTGTACGGAAACTGTTTAACGAATACATGCGCTGCCCTTCTCTTCTTCCGAAATCGTTTCAGCAATGGATGGACCAGGTTTCTCAGCCTCGGGCCATCGCCGATTATATCGCCGGTATGACCGATCGATACGCTATTCAGGAACACCAGGATTTATTCGGAGACGGCCCATGAGTTACCTGCGTGGACTAAATCTTCTCCGTCTGCTGTTCGTGGCCATCTGTGCGGTGATTGGCTGGAGTTTGTCCAACCTCCTCTTCAACAGTTCAGCGTTGTTATACCGTGTATTCGGGATGCTCGGAGGAGTCGGAGTGAGTCTGTTAATGCTATTTGCCGAAATCAGTTTCACCCGACGATATCTCGGCGTGGTCGGCTCCGTACTGTTCGGCATGCTCGGCGGCCTGATACTGACCGTCCTGTTTATCAAGGTGCTCTTTCTGATTCCATTTTTTCAGAACGCCAACGAGGCAACAAAGACCATGATGCAGATTTCGGCACTGGTGATTTTCTCGTACCTGGGCACGATGATCGTCCTTCAGAGCCGAGAAAACTTCAAATTTATTATCCCGTTCGTGGAACTCACCCGCGAGCAAACAAAACGAAAACCGCTTGTTGTAGACACAAGCATAATAATAGATGGAAGAATTATTGATATATACAAAACAGGCCTCGTTCAACAGCGGCTTATTGTCCCGAGGTTTGTGCTTGCGGAACTACACAGCCTGTCTGATTCATCGGATAAAATGAAGCGTGCGCGCGGCCGAAGGGGACTGGAACTTCTCGAGAACATGCGAAATGATGACTCGGTAGATATCGAAATCGTGGACGTCAATATACCATATGAAGAAGGTGTGGACGACAAACTGATTCGATATGCAAAAACCGAACAGCTCAACATTCTTTCAAATGATTACAACCTCGGAAAGGTCGCCTCCGTCGAAGACGTTCAAGTGATTAATTTGAACGACCTTGCTTCAGCCCTGAAGCCTCGAGTCATCCCCGGGGACGAACTACACCTGGAAATCATGAAAGAAGGTGAAGAACCCGGCCAGGGGGTTGGTTTCCTCGAAGACGGCACGATGGTGGTGGTTGAAGGAGGACGATCGCATATCGGATCCGAAATCGACGTGGAAGTCACCAGCTCCATCGAAACCAACGCCGGACGTATGATTTTCGCCGAACCAAGGGAGGACGGAAATGGATCCGAATCCTGACGGCCTTACTGAAGAGACCGATATGAACACACCGGACGATAACCCGTCCACGCAGAAAGAGCAGGCCCGGACACTCCAGGAAGAAAAAAGTGAAATTCGGGATGAAATGCATGAACCCGCCATCCCGCTCAACCTACACCCCCTCAAAGAATACCTCCGGGCCCTCACCGACCCGTATACTTACACTTTTTATCGGAACATTCATTGCCTGTTCGGGTTTCTATGGGGAATTCCCGTTCCCATTCTCGCCGTCTACCTCAGCTACGTACACATCGCTGAACCGGGAACCAGCTTTTCTCTCCCGCTGCTGATAGACCTGCTCACAAGTAACCCGATCCATTACCTTTTTCTGACCTGCCCTATCATTTCCGGGATCATTTTCGGGGCCATGGGAACCATCCGAAAAGAGAAATCGGAACGAATCGAAAACTACATGGACCGGCTCGAACAAATGACCCTCACCGACTACCTGACCGGTCTCTACAACCACCGCTACATCTGGATGCGGCTGACCGAGGAACTTGAACAGGCTCGAAGAAATGAATCAAAATTGTCCGTGTTGATGTGTGACCTGGATGGCTTC
>CAZSFH010000004.1:0-21398 GCA_964606115.1 uncultured Planctomycetia bacterium
GGGAAGCGGAAAAACCACATCCTGTGGAAAGCTTGCTCACTATCTTGAGGAAGAGGGGCATGAACCGATGATGGTGGCTGCTGATATGCAGCGACCGGCAGCGATCGATCAGTTGATCACACTCGGAGAGGATCTGGATGTTCCCGTGCTTTCCGATCGTGACGGTACCCCTCCCGATCTCTGTGGACGAGCTATTCGTGAAGCTGAAGAAGAAGGGTGTGATTACGTCCTGCTGGACACAGCGGGACGCCTGCATATTGACGAAGAAATGATGGCGGAATTGACCGAAATTACCACCCGTACTTCCCCCGATCATATCTTTCTCGTGGCTGATGCAATGACCGGTCAGGACGCGGTGAACAGTGCGGAGGAGTTCAACGAGCGATTGGACCTGGATTCAGTCATCCTGACGAAACTCGACGGGGATGCCCGAGGTGGAGCGGCTCTGAGTATCAAAGAGGTTACCGGAACCCCGATTCAATTTGTCGGAACCGGGGAGAGAATGGAGGACCTCGAGTTGTTTCATCCGGATCGGATGGCCTCCCGAATCCTGGGAATGGGGGATGTTGTAACCCTTGTGGAGAAAGCCCAGGAGACCATGGACGAGGAGTACGCCGAGAAAATGCAAGAGAAAATCATGGCGAACGAGTTTGACCTGCAGGACATGCTGGATCAGTTTCAGAAGGTTAAACAGATGGGGCCTATCAAGCAATTGATGAAAATGGTTCCCGGGATGAGTGGAATGATGGATCAGCTGGATGAATTTGATCAGAGTGAACTGGACCGTGTCGAGGCAATCATTCGATCCATGACGGAAAAAGAGCGTCGTAATCCGGATCTATTGAATTACAGTCGGAAGAAGCGGATCGCGAGTGGAAGTGGAACGTCGCTGCAGGACGTTAACATGCTGATTAAGGAATTTGATCAGATGAAAAAAATGATGGAACAGTTTCAGGATGGGGGTGAGCCAGATCAGCTCCCTTCCAATTTACCGTTCAAAGATAAATTGCCGTTCTAAAGGAAAATACTTCCTTTTTGGAACGTTTTTTTATTCGAGAGGATCAGGGACCGTGAAAATTTCCGCAAAAGCGGATTATGCCTGTATTGCCGTGCTGGAACTCTCCAGACAATATAATTCCGGGGAACCGGTATCGATCTCCCGGATTACGGACCGTCATGGCGTGTCACAATCGTTTCTTGTTCATATCATGAACGATCTGAAGAAGGAGGGAATTGTTGAAAGCATTCGTGGATCGAAGGGGGGATATCGACTTTCCAAATCTCCCTCATCGGTGTCCATCGCGGACGTGGTCCGGGCAATTGATGGACGGATGATTGATATTAAATGTATGCACCCTCCCGGACAGGAAGGATGTGAGCTGGAACCAACCTGTGATCTGCAATCCGTCTGGGATGTGATCAAACTTCGTGTAGTGGACGTTCTGGAGGAACTAACGTTTGATGAGGTTCAGCGACTGGCGTCCTTATTCGAGGAAACGGAAAACGGAACGGATGAACATCGAAACACAATTCGCAAAGAAGCATTTAAGAGGCTATAACGGGTGGGGAGAAAGAAACTGGTTTGTGAAGGTTGATACCGGGACGGTTATCTGTTTTCATTTTTACTCTGATTTTAACCGCTTGAGTTTGATCAAGACTGGAATATGTCCTCCGAAAAAACAGGACTTGATTCCGAGGAGCTGCCCGGGGCGGATCACCGAATCAATCTCTTCGGGGAGAACTGTCCGGAGACATTTGTACGAGCATCGGCCGCCATGGACGAGCTTGAAGCGGGGGATATTCTTGAGGTTTTGGTGGACGATAAACGATCTTCGGAGCGTGTCCCCCGGAATATGGAAAATCACGGGCATGACCATCTAAAAACCATTGCTCTGACGGGACACTGGAAGCTTCTGATTCGTAAACAGGAGAAGGAAGTACAGGCTCGCTGGCTCGTTGTCGGATGATGCAGTGTAAATCCTCAAGCGAATCAGGATGAGGCATTTGTTGGTGGTCCTTGGTTTGATTCCCGGTTTAGGACAGGCCCATACGGGAGCTCCCATGAAAGGAGCATTCCATCTCGTCCTGTTTCTGGTGAGTTTGAATGCGTTTTTTATGGCACCGTTCTGGTTGCCTCGATCTGAAATGATGGGGCTTCTTCAGGCCGGATCTCTACTTCTGGCAGCACTGATCTGGGGATATTCTTTTTTTGATCTCATTCATCGTCTCTATCACGATTCAGAGGAGCGATCGACGGAGAGGAACGAGTCGGATGGTAACCAGAAATAAAATGTGAGGGGTTGCTCGATACGGAGTCATCCCACGTTTTCTTTCATCAGTTCTTGATCCGTTCTCGAAACGGAAATAACCATGGAAGCGGTAGAAAACTGTGGCCTATTCGGTATTTACGATCATCCCCGGGCGGCAGAAAAAACCTACTTCGGACTGTATGCGCTTCAGCATCGTGGCGAGGAAAGCGCGGGGATTGCGACAACCGAAGGAGATCAGATCAAGTATCATAAAGATATGGGTCTTGTCGGGGAGGTGATTCGGGAAGAGGAACTGTCAGCCCTCGATAATCCCACGGGTATCGGACACGTCCGCTATTCCACCACGGGATCCAGCAATATCATGAACGCTCAGCCAATTGTGGTCGATTGCGCCGAAGGGCAGATCGCCGTCGCTCATAATGGGAATCTCGTGAATAGTGCTCAGCTCCGGACCGAGTTCGAAAAGGATGGTTCCATTTTCCAGACCACAATGGACAGTGAGATCATCGTTCATCAACTTGCAAGTCCGGAAATTGCTCGGAGTGAGCACCCTTATGTGGAAACCTGTAAACGGATACGTGGAGCGTACTCGCTGCTGATTTTGCGGGAGGACGAAATGGTGGCCATCCGGGATCCCCAGGGATTCAGACCCCTTGAACTGGGCAAGATTGATGATAGCTGGGTCGTGGCCTCCGAAACTTGTGCCCTTGAACTGGTTGGGGCCGAGCATGTCCGGGAGATCGAACCCGGCGAGATATTGCGGATCGACGATAGTGGGCTAACCTCCAAACAAATACCCGATCCGAACGGGGTTGGCCAGCATTCCTGTAGTTTTGAGTACGTTTATTTTTCACGGCCGGACAGTAAAATTTTCGGTCAGACGGTACAAACCGTCCGGGAACGGCTGGGACGTAACCTCGCTCAGGAAAAGCCCGTGGATGCGGATTGTGTGATATCGATTCCGGACAGCGGAAACGCCGCGGCACTGGGATATTCACAGGAATCAGACATTCCCATCGAACACGGGTTTATCCGAAACCACTACGTGGGCCGGACGTTTATTCAGCCAAGCCAGGGAGAACGAAAAGAATCGGTCCGGATCAAATTGAACGTGGTGGAGGAGGTCGTGAAGGGAAAACGGATCGTCGTCGTTGACGATTCGATTATTCGAGGAACTACTTCAAAATCACGAATCAAACTGCTCTGGGAGGCGGGAGCGGAAGAGGTTCACCTTCGTATTTCTTGTCCCCCCACCATTTCTCCGTGCTATTATGGAATTGATTTTCCCAATGAAGAGGAGTTGATCGCAAATCGAAAGAGCATCGAAGAGATCGCCGAACACGCCGGGGCTTCCACCCTGGCGTATTTAAGCCTGGAGGGATTGTACGATGCACTTGATCGTGATCCAGACGATTATTGCACAGCTTGCTGGACACGTGATTATCCGGTGGAGGTGGATGAGGACCTGGACAAGCACGTTCTGGAAAAAAACTGCGGTGAGATATGATGTCGGATTCGGTTACGTATAAGGACGCCGGGGTCGATCTGGAAAAGGCGGATCGAATCACCGGTGAGATTTCCTCTTTGGTTCGGGATACGTTCTCACCGCGTGTGTTGCAGGAGGGACCGGGGTTTGCCGGCATGTTTTCCCTGGATTATAAAGAAAGTATTTTCGCACGAGAATACCGGGATCCCATTCTGCTTGGTGCTACGGACGGCGTGGGGACAAAGTTGAAAGTCGCGTTCATGGCGGACCGCCATGACACGATCGGTCGGGATCTGGTGGCGATGTGTGTGAACGACCTGATGGTTCAGGGAGGAGAACCTCTTTTTTTTCTTGATTACATTTCCTCCGGGACACTTGAGCAGCAGGTGATCGAGGACGTGGTCGCCGGGATCGCTGCGGGATGCAAAAAAGCGGGATGTGCTTTGATTGGCGGGGAGACCGCGGAGATGCCCGGCTTTTATGCGACCGGGGAATATGACATGGCGGGATTTTGTACGGGAGTTGCTGAACGATCAAGGTTGATTACCGGAAGCAAAATTGAGCCGGGAGATGTGATCCTTGGGTTTCCTTCTACAGGCCTTCATTCAAATGGCTATTCCCTTGTGCGAATGGTTCTTCTGCAGGAAGGGGACTACGATCTTGAGGATGAACCCCCGGAGCTGAATCGGCCGCTGGGAGACGAGTTGCTGGAGCCCACCCGGATTTACGCACCTGCAATTCGTAAACTTTTCAATTATTACACGGAAATGATGCCCGTAAAGGGGATGGCACATATTACGGGTGGAGGATTACCGGACAATATCGCACGGGTTTTGCCGGAATACTGTGATGCTATTTTGAATCCTTCCACATGGGAAACTCCGGCGATTTTTGATCTCGTCCAGGAAGAGGGTGGAGTGCAAGACCTTGAGATGTACCGAAGCTTCAACATGGGAATTGGGCTGACTTTAATTTGTGATCCCTATTTTCAAAATGCCATTCCAGGTCATTTGGAGGAGATCATACCGGGTATTCGGACCATTGGACGAATTGAAAAAGGAGGAGGAACGGTCTTCATCGATGGAATCCTGGAGAAGAATTAATGCATCATTGACGAACTGAGGGGGGTAGTGGTGTCCGAATCACCGGCGGAAGTTTCCGATTTTCCTTCGTGCTGTGCGATCGCTTCAAGAGCCGCACAGATCAACTCCATGTTTTCACCATTGAGGTAGCCCTGTATATAGGGTCGCCATCGGGATTCTTCGGATCGGCCCATTGCCGCGATGGCGGAAATTTTGCCGAAATGACCCTGTTGGCTATGAAAATAAAGGATCCATTCCCTCAACAGTTCGTCCCGGACAAACCAGGACGCCAGTTCCAGGGCGTTTCCGCGGAGCGAAAGAGGTTCGTCCGAACTATGAAGGATTGAAAGAATCCGGCTCTGTATTTCAGGGATACAGCCGGAGGAAAGCTTGGATAAATCGGGTTCCCGATGCGGATCAAACAAGACTTCGAGCTGATCCATTGATCGTTTGCGGATATCTTGATCCTCGCTGCTGGTGGTGGCCACGCGCAGAAGCGCTTTCACGGTGCGTTCCTGTTCAATGAATCGGTCCGCTATCGCCACCGTTCGTTTTCGGATGATATCCGATGGATCGAACATGAGTTGAACCAGAAGATCCACCGCTCCGGGGTCATGTTTATTTCGGCGGACAAGCGTGGAAAGAGCCAGCTGTTTTTCCTTTTTTGTGAGATTATTACCTGTCATTCGGATTGATCAGATTAGAATGTCAACAATTCAGGGTGAAATTATAACGAATTTGACCACTCGAATCCAGACGAAGAGCGGTTTGGGTCCGACAGCCTTTCGCCCGCGGAGAGACACAAATGCCAGTTTGTCTTTTGGTTTCTCCGTGGGGCGATCCCGGACAATTCAAATTATAACTCCTTTACGGACAAAAACTTGCTTGTTCCAGTCAGTTGCTTATGCTGGCATGATACTTGCGTTAATTTACCCCCGTTGCGACAAATCTCTAATCAAGTCCGTTTATCTGCACGAATTCATTTTGTTTGAAGGAGAGAACGATGAGTGCCAAACAAATATCGTTTGATCAGGAGGCCCGAGAAGAGGTCAAAGAGGGCGTTGGTAAGCTCGCAAAAGCTGTAAAGACGACTCTTGGACCTCGAGGACGAAACGTGATTCTTGAACAATCTTTCGGTGCTCCGTCCATCACCAAAGACGGTGTGACGGTAGCTGAAGAAATTGAGCTTGAAGACAAGTTTCAGGACCTCGGTGCCCAGATGGTGAAAGAGGTCGCATCGAAAACCGGAGATGATGCCGGTGACGGTACCACCACAGCCACCGTGCTCGCTGAGGCGATCTTTCTTGAGGGACTGAAGAACGTGGTTGCGGGGGCCAACCCGCTGGAAATTAAGCGCGGAATTAACCGCGGCGTCAAGAAGGTTGTCAAGGAATTGCAGGGACGTTCCCAGGACGTCAGTGATCCGCAGGAAATTGCGTACGTAGGATCAATTGCTGCAAACAATGATCCGGAAATCGGAAAGAAAATTTCCCAGGCTATGGAAGAAGTTGGTGAGGATGGTGTGATCACCATCGAAGAAGGAAAAGGCCTGGAAACGACCGTCGACGTCGTAGAGGGAATGCAGTTTGACAAAGGGTACCTATCCCCGCACTTCATTACTGACCAGGACGAGATGCAGGTGGAACTTGAAGATGCCTACATTCTCATCCTGGAAGACAAAGTGACCAATGTGCAGGATCTGATACCGATTCTTGAGAGTGTGTCCCAAGCAAGCAGTCCGTTACTGATTATCGCCGAGGATGTGGAAGGGGAAGCCCTTGCCACCCTTGTTGTAAACAAGCTTCGGGGTATGCTCGACTGCGCCGCGGTTAAAGCACCCGGATTCGGAGATCGCCGTAAAGCAATGCTCGAAGATATAGCGGTGCTGACCGGTGGTCAGATGATCTCCGAAGAGATCGGCCTTGATCTTGACAGTGTCACTCTGGACCATCTCGGTCAGGCCAAGAAAGTAACAATAACCAAAGAAAATACCACCATCGTTGAAGGTGCTGGCGATTCGTCGGAAATCCAGGACCGTGTTGATCAGATTGAAGCGGAACTGGAACGTTCTGACTCGGATTATGACCGGGAGAAGCTCGAAGAACGTCGTGCCAAACTGGCCGGTGGTGTCGCTCAATTAAACGTTGGAGCGGCCACGGAAGTGGAAATGAAAGAAAAGAAAGCACGCGTCGAGGATGCCCTTCACGCTACACGCGCTGCCGTTGAGGAAGGAATCCTTCCCGGTGGTGGTGTTTCCCTGCTCCGTCTTCACAAGGAGCTTGAGGATTATCGCGTAGAATCCGATGAGAAAATCGGGAAAAACATCATTAAACGCGCCCTCCAGTCACCGCTGAAACAGATTGCCAGAAACGCCGGGGAAGATCCGTCCATCGTTGCGGACCGGATTTTATCTAAGGACGACTTCAATTTTGGATTCAACGCCCGGGAGCTCGAATATGGTGATCTCGTAGAAGAAGGGGTGATCGATCCGACGAAAGTGGTTCGTAATGCCCTTCAGAACGCCGCGTCCGTTGCAACGCTTCTGTTAACCACGGATGCACTGATTGCCGAGATCGAAGACGAAGATGGTGATCAGGGCGGAGGCGGCGGTGCTGGTGCTCCCGGAGCCCCCGGTGCTGGTGCTGCCGGTGGCGGTATGCCTCCGATGTAAATTTCGTCAAAAAATACTCCGATCAGAAGGCGGCGGGTTTTCCGCCGCCTTCTTTTTTATTGTGGTTGATGAGATTTTTGAACCATCAGAGGGTAAATTGATACTCACGGGGGGATTTGTTAGGCTTACACATCGGATCGTCAGTTTTATATGAATTTTTCCTGGTTTTGATCATCACAGTTTTATCGACATCAGGGATACCTTTAAGGATACGTTCGCTTTTGTGACGTTCTCCACTGGATCCATCACGGTTCCAATACGATCCATCCCGAATCCATCATGAACGAACCAACTTTGCAGGTAGCACTGGATTTCCTTGAACAGGACCGAGCCCTTAAAGCGGCTCGTGAGGCTGTGGAAGGAGGGGCGGATTGGGTGGAGGCCGGGACCCCTCTTATCAAGAGTGAAGGGCTGGACGTGGTCCGTGCGCTTCGGGATGAATTTCCGGACCGGACCATTGTTGCGGACATGAAGGTCATGGACGCCGGACGGATTGAAATGGAAGCAGCCGCGAAGGCGGGAGCCGATGTGGCCATGGTGCTCGGCGCCGCGACGGATTCGACGATCGAAGAATGTGTGCGGGCCGGAGATAATTATGGGTTCCGTGTGGGCGTAGATCTTGTCGGACTGAACGATCCCGCGAAAAGAGCCCGAGAAGTTGAAGAGCTCGGGGCTTCATACGTCAGCGTGCATATTCCGATCGACGACCAGATGAAAGGGGTTCTGCCCATGGACTTATTTTCCGAAATAAGGGATTCCGTGGATCTTCCAGTTGCTGTAGCCGGCGGGATTCATTCGGAGACAGCGGCAACTCTTGTTGAACAGGGAGCGAATATAATCGTGGTGGGAGGGGCCATTATTAAATCCGAGGATGCGTGTGAGGCAACCCGTACGATTCGGGAGGCTATGGATACCGAAGAGGCAATTGAGACGGATCTCTATAAGCGTGTGACTGATGATGAAGTGGAAGACGTTTTTCGAAGAGTATCCACGCCAAACCTGTCGGATGCTCTACACCGGGGAGGGCACCTCGAGGACGTCCGTCCGTTGACACGGGGACGCAAGATGGCCGGACCCGCATTCACGGTTCGAACCTATCCTGGAGACTGGGCCAAGCCCGTTGAGGCGATCAGTCAGGCGGAACCGGGGTCTATTCTTGTCATTGACGCCGGTGGTGTTAAACCCGCGGTCTGGGGGGAGCTCGCTACGGAGTCCTGCCTTCAGCAGGGTATTGATGGAGTGGTTATCCACGGTGCGATTCGAGACATTGATTCGATTCGCCAGCTTGAGTTTTCGGCTTACGCAACGCATGTCACGCCGACGGCGGGAGAACCCAAAGGATTCGGTGAAATGAACGTCCCGGTTACGTTTTCCGGTCACACGATTCACTCCGGAGACTGGATCGTCGGAGATGACAATGGGGTGGTTGTGGTTCCAGACAACAATAAGGTGGAAATTGCCAATCGAGCAATGGACGTTCTCGAGAAAGAGAATCGACTCCGCAGTGAGATTCGTGAAGGTGACACGCTTGGCGACGTCACGGAACTTGTGAAATGGGAAAAGCAGATTTCGGAGGAAGCTTCATCATGAAACGATGTGATAAGTGTCAGGAACGACAGGCAACAGTTCATATGACGGACATTTCAGGAATGGAGATTCAGGATGAGACACATCTCTGTGGCCAGTGTGCGGAAACGGAAGGTCTGCAGTATAACGTCGAACTGGATCTGTCCGATCCGATTCCCGATGAATTGAACGTGGAAGAACTGGACGAGCTTCGCGAACGAGAGCAGGAACTTTCCCACCTTGAGTGCCCGAACTGCGGAATGACGTTTGACGAATTTCGAGAATCCCGCAAGCTTGGATGTCCGGAAGATTACGAGGTTTTTGCTCCGGGGCTCGATCCAATTCTTGAACAGATTCATGATAAACTGGAACATACAGGGAGAGTTCCTTCCGGTGTCAGTGAATCCGTAAGGCTGAAACATAAGAAGCAGAAACTCGAGCGTGAACTCCAGTCCGCCGTCAGCGATGAAAAATTCGAAAAAGCAGCCGAACTGAGAGACCGTATTGAAGATCTGGAGAGGAAACGTGAGAAACTGGAGGAGGATGAAAAATCAAAGGAGGAAGAGGTTTCGGATCAGAAGGATTCGGATGATTCAGGAACCTCCGAGGAGGTTGCTGATACGGACAAAAATGACAATTAACAAGAACCCATGACAGCACTTGATCATTATCTCGAGTCTACCGGCGAGTGGCTTCGAAATGAAGGGATGGATTCGGACATTGTTATGTCCAGTCGGGCCCGTCTCGCTCGGAATGTCGACGGTTGGCCGTTCAGTCACCGTGCCTCGGAAGAGGACCTACAGTCGATTCTGGAGGACGTATACTCGCAAGTAGCCCAGCTACAATCCCTGGGGGAGCACGATTATTATCAACTTGATGAGATGTCTGATCTGGACACCGAGCTACTCGTTGAACGGCACCTGATCAGCTCTGAACTCGCGGAAGCGTCCTGGAGCAGAGGAGTGGTGGTCAAACCGGATGAGCGCGTATCTATTATGATTAACGAAGAGGACCACCTTCGAATTCAATCCATTCGATCCGGTCTTAACCTGGATGAAACATGGGATCAGCTTGATCGCCTGGATCGAGAACTGGAAACCTACATCAAATACGCGTTTTCCCCGAAGTATGGGTATCTCACCGCATGTCCGACAAATGCCGGAACGGCACTACGGGTATCGGTGATGCTTCACCTTCCGATTCTTAATCTCACGGATCAAATGGAGAACGTATTTCAATCGTTGTCGAACGTGAATTTTACCACGCGCGGGCTGTACGGTGAAGGTACACAGGCATCCGGTGATTTTTATCAGATCTCCAATCAGGTGACGATGAACAAAAGTGAGGAGCAATTTATCCGGCAAATGAAAGAAATGGTTCCGGAAATTGTTCAGTATGAACGGGAATGGAGAGATCGGATGCTGGAAGAACGTCCTATCGAGCTAAAGGATCGAATTTTTCGAGCAATTGGTACGCTTAAAAATGCCTATTCCATCAGTTCGGAGGAAGCCGCTCAATGTCTCTCGGCGGTTCGTCTGGGGGTGAGCCTGGATCTGGTTGATGATATCCCCCTTACGGAACTTAACAAACTCTTTCTGTTTTCCCAGCCGGCGCACCTCCAGAAAAAACTTGACCTTGAACTTGAGAAGCAACAGCGGGACCAGCGCCGTGCAAATTATCTCCGGGACGTTGTCTCGTCGTATCTGTGAACATATGTCCTGGACACGTTGTATTCCGGGGGCATCATACCCTAAAAAGTAGCTGATTTTATTATCATCCAGATTACGATAGGGGAGTAGTTGCGTGAAAGACGAAAACGACGTGTTGTTTGGGAAAATCGCGCTTGAACTTGGCTACGTGACACAGGATCAGGTCAAGACCTGTGTCCGGATCCAGGAAAAACTTCCCGACGATAAACCGATAGGGGCTATTCTGCTTGAGCGAAATTATATTACCCAGGATCAGCTCGAACACGTGATCGAACAGCAACGGGAACGGATGAAGGAGAAGGGACGGATGACGCGACGTCTCAGAGAAGAACAGCTCTATGGCGAGCTAGTACGGGATTTCGATTATGCCACAGAGAAACAGGTCAATGAATGTCTCCGAATTCAGTCAACTCTTCAGGAACAGGAGGAAAAAGTCGTCCCGCTGGGAAAAATTTTACTGGAGAAAGGATATCTGACGGAGGAAGAGCACCGGGCAGTTCTCGATTTTCAGGAAAATAACGTTCTGGATTGTCCGGTTTGTTCAACCACATATAACGTTGTCATGTATAATGCCGGAGCTGAGATTCCCTGCTACGAGTGTAAGGAAGGAACGGTTACGGTTCCTGAAGAAACGTCTTGATCCATGCCTGAGACGATAACAGCAAATCCACCGTCCGGCTCTTATGATATCGTTATTGGACAGCAGGTTCTCAACTCAATTCCGAATCATATTTCATCACTGGATCCGTCCCCAAATCATTTAATCCTGGTTACTGACGGCAATGTGGAACAGCACTGGCAGAAACCAGTGCTCGAACTGATTCAGCCTCTAACGGCTGAAAAAAGCCGCTATGTTATTCCACCGGGGGAACAGTCCAAATCCCGGGACGAGTTGGCACGGATCTGGAGGAAAATGCTCAAGAAGCGAGCTGATCGTTCTTCAGTGGTCATTGCCCTCGGCGGAGGTGTGGTAGGGGATCTTGCAGGTTTCGCGGCCGCCACGTACATGCGCGGGGTACGCCTGGTTCACGTACCGACATCTCTGCTTGCTCAGGTCGATTCCTGCATTGGTGGGAAGGTAGGCATTAATTTTTCGTCCACCAAAAATGTTGTCGGAGCGTTTTATCAGCCTGAGCTTTGCCTGATATCCCTGGACACATTAATGACACTTCCGGATCGTGAGTACCAGGAGGGACTTGCGGAAGTGATTAAGTACGGGTTGATTCTGGATTCTTCATTTTTAGAGTGGATTGAAAATCATACACAAGAAATTTTGAACCGGAATCCGGACGTTCTTCAGCCGCTGGTCCGGCGGTCGGTGGAGTGTAAAGTAGAAGTGGTGGAAAACGATGAAAAAGAAGCCGGTCTCCGGCAAATCCTGAACTTCGGTCACACCATCGGCCATTGCATTGAGGCGACCACGTCAAGTGACCAATATCTTCACGGTGAAGCAATTGCTCCCGGTATGCTTGCTGCAATTGATTTGTCCGAACGGATCGACCTGCTGGAAGAACATGATTTATTCGAACGGGTTTCCCGTTTATTCGATCGTTTTGGACTTCCTTCGGTCGTGAAAGGAGTGACCTTTGACGAAATGAAGCCACATCTGAAACGAGATAAAAAAGCTAAGAAAGGGGAGCCACGCTGGGTCTTGATTCGATCAGCCGGGGATGTCGAGTACGGGCACACGGTGTCCGAGGATCTCGTTCGAGCATCGCTCGCACGTATTCAGGCTTCATCCACATGAGTGAAAAGCGACGTTATCGGTACCGTCGGTGAAGATGATTGAAATTCTGTCAGCGGTTCGATCCGTCGAATCGGACCGGAAAACGTATTGCCTCGAAGAAAATATGTACCGGACCGTTCACACCTCGATTGCGCTGGCGGCGTTCATCAAAAGTCAGCACACGGAACATGAGACGGTTTCCCTTCGCCTGATTCTCCCCACGGAGGAGATCGATCGGGGCCTTTTGCGGGTGGAAGCAAAACGCACCGGGGTTGACGATATTGAGTTTATTTTCTGTTCGAAATCCAGGGATCAAGCCGGAGCCGTTCTGGACAGGATCCGGGGAGAGAAACCGAGCATTTCTCGATGGATCGACTTTTCAGACTGTGAGGGATTCCTTTCCATCCTCCTGACCGTTTTCGCCGTCAAAATATGCCAGGACCGGGATGTGATCGTCCGGCTCTTTGAGGGTAAACGACAATCGATCAACCGTGCATACGTAAACTTCGTCGAACACACGTCCTTGCTCCGGGTTGCAACCTGGGGATGTGCGATTCGAACGCTCGAGGAGCATTTTGAAAATGGGCCAATCACGGATATCTTGCACCAAATTCATGACCAATCATACAAAGAACCATCGGAGGTGTGTTCGGAACAGCTCCAGCGACTCGGGAACATATTTGATACCGGTTTTCGTGCTGCCCGTTCCGCACTTCCAATGGAAGCGGGACAGCCGGGTCCAATCCAAAATAAAGAGGATTTCTGGGAGGAGGTCCGGGATGATTTCCATGCGTTGATGCCGGAGCTGGCCGATCGTGTATCCGATCTCCGTAATCGAATTGATCTCTTGCTAAATCCGGTGGAGAGGGAAAAGAAAACACAGCTACCGCTTACCGAGGACGAATTAAAGCGTCAGCTCCGTATTGTCAATTTGCTCCGAACGTCGGGTCATGTTCTTCCCGCGTATCTTCTTGTACGAGAACTTCTTGTGAACGGGGCGATTCTTGGATCCAGTCATCATGTATCCGGGGATAAATGGATGGATCCGGAAGTACGAGAACAGTATACGACTCCTCTCTATCATCTCAACTATTGGAACCGTGATGACGAGCTCCGGAAGGAGTTAGGAGAGGATCAGCGAAAACTCGCTCGAGTGTGGCAATCGGTAAAGCGCCGTAGAAACGATCTCGCTCACGCAGGGTTTATGGCCGAACGGGTTTGGCTCCCCAGACTGGAGGGGCGCCTGGAGAAACTTGTTCCTGAGATCCGAGAGCTCGTGATGGAACACCGTGGTCTTTTGTCGAACCCGATAACGTTTCCATACAAACGGGTGTCCCTTTTACTTCCGTATCATCCAGCACACTCACCGGAGATCGACCAGCTGTTCTTGACGGAATTGGAGGACATAACGACCTTATTCATGCTGTGTAAAAAACGAGAAGACATAGATGATGAGGGATCACTGGAAGTCGTTCTGGAGGATCAAGAGCTGGAAGTTAAGATGAAATACTTGCCGGACGGGGTTGGCACGTTTGAATGCTGGACGTCGATCTGGGAGGAACATCGTTTTGACCTTCTCAAGAGTTCCCGTGTCGACGTGGTGGTGTCCGGAGGAACAGGACCTGCCCGTTACGCATGCCGAAAGATATATAATGAGATACGACAATATGGTATCCATGTCCGGAAAATACATCGGGTGGACAATTCCACAGCGAAGGCCGGGGAAGAGGTGGGGAAAGGCTTCACGACTCTCGAGGAGTATCGTCCACCAGGGATAGAGCATTATGAATAATCTGTCCGCCGACCGGGGTAAGGATGCTTTCCGGGTGAAACTGAATGCCCGCCATGTTCTGGGAGCAATGGCGAATACCCATCACCACATCGGAGGACGTTCTGGCGGTCACTTCGAGTTCATCCGGGATTTCCTGACCGGAAAGGGAGTGATAACGACCTGCTGAGAATGGGTTGTCCAGTCCAGCAAACAAGCCTTCCCCATCATGGTGGATCGAGGAAGCTTTTCCGTGAAGCGTTTCGATTGACTTACCAACCGTTCCACCGAGTGCTTCAATGATGGATTGTTCCCCCAGGCATACCCCGAAAATAGGTAATGACCCCCGGTATTTCTTGATGAAAGGCACACAATTTCCGGCTTCTCCGGGTGTAGAGGGACCCGGCGAAATAACGACAAGATCAGGTTTCTGACGGTCGATCACCGTCTCAAAATGCTTAAGTGACACGTTATTTCGATATACGTCCACGTCCGCTCCCCGTTTTTTGAATTCATCCACGAGGTTGTAGGTGAACGAATCAAAATTGTCGATAAAAAGAACCCGAGCCATGGTCTTGTCCGGGAGACTACGTCAGAGAACCGTTTATCGATTTACCAGACCCCAACTGAAAAGGAGAGGCGTACTAAGTGCCCGAATCTAAATTACGTCATCTTTCATCAAAATGGGGGTTTTTCCGGTTGGACGCCTGCAGAGCAATCGCTGAAATCTCACTGGGTACAAACCCTCTTTTCATATGGGGTCTTGTTAAGATACTTTACCGAAGGTCATTTTATGATGCAACCTCTTTGAAAGACGAAGTTGAATTTTATAAAATTAAAGCCCTTTTCAATGGGGAGATCAGTGTTTTAACCGAAATGTGGGTCCGCTGAGAGTATGTCATTTTATTTGGAGTGGCCCGGTAAGTTCATTTCCACCGTGCTCTCATTGGTTTTACCTCACCTTTGAGGTCTGAAGAACCTGAATTCTACGTGGGATCGCCTTAGCGAATTTGACGCGTTACCTGATTTTTTTCTGGAGAAATATCCCGATGATTGAAGACATTGATACTGTCCTCCTTCATGTCAAGGACCTTCGTCAGATGCGACGCTTTTATCGCGATGTACTCGGGTTGAATGTCGTGGATGACGGCAGTGAATTCGTGAATCTGAAGTGTGGTGACATTATGATCGGATTGGAAAAAGTGGACGAGGAATTTGAAGAAGAGTCGGCCATGCGCCGAAAAATGTCTCTCGTCCTGAACGTGACGAAATTTGATCGGCTCGTGCGGGTATTGCGAGAAGCGGGTATTCCCATCCGACGGGGACCCGTCTTGAATCGAGAGGCTGCTGTTCAATGGCTAACGATCGAGGATCCCGAGGGCCACGAATTAATTCTGCAGGAATATACGAACTAATTTATTTTGATGCTGGGCAATCTGGTAGACAAACCTGACAAGTACCGTATCCTCCCGCCTTCTTTGAAATGCGTTTTATTCGTTCTTCTTTTTCCGCTTGCCCAGCTTCGCTGTCAGTGTTTTTGTTTCTCCATCACGCTTGATCGTTAACGATAGTTCTTCCCCGAACCAGCGGCTTTGAATCATCCGGATTGCTGATTCCGGAGTCGGTGTTTCACGATCGTTTATTTTCAGCATCATATCCCCTTTCTTTAGACCCGCTCGATCGGCGGGTGAATCCTCGACCACTTTGGTTATCGTCAGGTTACCATCGGATTTTGAAAGCCCGATGCCGAGGTAAGGAGCTTCGTCCGATACGGGCAGTGTTTTTAGAAGCTGTTCGTTTTCCCAGTTACCGTACTGTTCGAGTTCGAGTTCGGTGTTTTTTTTCGTACCGTCTCGCATGAAAGTCAATTTCAGGGTGTTCGGTCCCGGAACTCCACGAATAATACCCACGAAACGACGGAAATTGTTTACGGTATATCCGCCAAGAGATATGATCCGGTCGCCTTTTCGGAGACCGGCTTTGTAGGGCTGTGAATCTTTGCCGGGATCTTTTTTAAGTACGAGTGTACCATTTTCGTCATTGATATAGGTCGGTTCAAATCCGTTTTCCGTTCGGCTTTGTTCAAGAAGATCGGAATTACCGTGAAATGCGATACCGCCTTTTCTCAGGATCGGGAGGAATCGTTGGATCCGGTTGGACGATAGGGCGTAGCCAACTCCAGAGTTGGCACGGGTACCGAATTTCGTTTCAATTCGACCATTAATTCCGATTAATTTGCCGTTTAAGTCGATCAGAGGCCCCCCGGAATTTCCCGGGTTAATCGCGGCATCCGTTTGAATAGCATCGGGATACCGCCGTTTGAAGACGTGTTTTTCCCCGATGATACCGAAGGTGGCGATCGGTCGAGCGGTAAACTGTCCTCGAAGGAACGGATTCCCGATGGCAATGACGTATTGTCCGATAACGAGTTCATCACTGTTCCCAAACTCAAGGTGGTCGTACGGACCGCTTCCATCCACGACTTTACACAGTGCAAGATCACCAAGCGGATCCATT
The DNA here is from genome assembly GCA_964606115.1 of uncultured Planctomycetia bacterium. GTDB lineage: Bacteria > Planctomycetota > MHYJ01 > CAYXQY01 > CAYXQY01 > CAYXQY01. Next base: position 16,796 of record CAZSFH010000004.1, read on the forward strand.
CCGACGATCAGGGCTGTTCGAGACTCGCCTCCAAGCAGCTCCACCTCGAAGACACGATCGACGGAGCCTCCTTTTTTGCGCTCCTGTTTGAGCTTCTCGGCCAGAACATGGTAGTTCGTTAGAAAGTGTCCCTCTTTATTGATAAATACACCTGAACCACCACCGATAAACACGAACGAGGACAAATGACTCTGGATGACCTTTGAAAGTTCCTGTTCGGCTTTTTTTGCTTTTCGAACGAATCGTGGCAAATCCTCGTTTGTTTGATCGGAGTCCCGCGAAATTTCGTCATCACCCGCTGCGGGGCCCGTGAGGAGAACCGATAAAACAAAGATGAACACAGCTTTCGTTATTCTGTGCATTTTCGTGTGGTTAATTTAAGATGAAGTGATTTGGTGGAGCCGTTTCGCCTGATTTTTAATTGTACCTCATCGCCAGGTAACCGCCGGCGAATCTGGTTGACGAGATCTCTCCATTTCTTAATTTTAGCTCCTCCCAGTGAAAGAATTTTATCTCCTTTCTGGAGTCCAGCTTTTGCTGCCGCGCATCCCTCCAGTACCCGTTCGATCTTGACCCCGGTTCCTGATTGACTCTTTCCGGTTCGCTGGACTCCGAGAAAGGAACTCTGAATCTCTTTACCCTGTTTCAGGTCCGGCAGGATTTCTTTTAGAGCTCCGGGCCGAATTGCTTTCGTTACACCAGAGTTGTGACCAACCATGAGGACGTTTTCCAGGGTTATTCCACTGATGACACCGATCAGTCGCCCGTTGATGTCCACGAGTGCCCCTCCGGAATTGCTATAATTTCCAAAGGCGTCCGTCTGCAAAGAACGACCCACGAGAAGTCGGTTAGCACTGATGATCCCCCGACTTGCGGTTATTTCATTTGGCCGGGGGCCACGACCGACCGCCACGGCCCAGTTTCCGACTTGAATAGAATCCCCGAGGGAGGACAGCTTTATACTTCGTGCCTGGTCGGGAATCGACGATTGATCTTTTATTTTTAACAGGGCAATATCGAACCGACTGTAACTTCCATTCACACTGGCTTTGAACGAGGCGTTACCGGCCGTGTAAACGTCAATACTTTTGACGTGATCACCAGATACGGCGAAGCGTGTGGTCAGGACATATCCATCTTTCAGAAGAACACCGGAGTAACCGGTTTCCGGAGGGGCAAGATACTGGAGGAAATCCAGTGCATCCCGGATCCGGGTTGCCCCTCGCGAAAGGACCTGTGTTAGTTTCTTTTTGAAATTCTCGTACATCTTCTTGGTGTCAAGGCGATACAGGAGAATCCGTAACGCCCGTTTATGGCGCTCGCTCATGAGATCTTCATCCTTAACCGTGCTGACAAATTTCTTGAGCCGTTCTCCCGCTTCCTCTTCCAGTAGCGTTTCGTACGATGGGATCTTGTCCCATTTCAGGTTGGGCCGCACATTTACCACCGCGTTCTTGATGCGATCAATAGCTCGTTGGGTTGCTTTCTGGACAAACACGGGCGCATCGGTTTTTGAGGAAGAAGATTCCTGTGCGACGACGTGGGGAGGGTGAGAAAGACTTCCCAAAATGACAAGTGCGATCAGGAAACAGATCTGTCGATAATGATGTTTCATTGTTGACGTAAGCATGTGCGTTAGAAGGGACCCGATCCAACACGGATCAGGAGGGACCACCGCTGGTGACCCCGTTCAATAAAAACAAGAAATTGATCACCGGGCTTCTTATCGCTCATGACCTCGTTCATGTCGTCCAGTGTGTTGATTTCCTTGCCTTCGGCGGAATAAACAAGGTCGCCTTTACGAAATCCCGCATACCAGGCCGGGCTTTCCGGGGTAACACTTTTGACCGTGATGCCTTTTGTATCCGATTCCGATTGAGTTGTTTTTTCAGATAGCTTGACCCCGAGGTACGGTTTTTGCCCGCCGGTTTTTCGATTGTCTTCATGATAAGATTTCAATACCTTGATGTAGGGCATGAAAAGATGGGTTGGGACGGCCATTCCAAGCCACCGGGACCGGTCCGCAGTCAGCGAAATAATTCCGATCAGACGACCATGAATGCTGATAATTGGACCTCCATCACCTCCGGGGTTGATAGAACTGTCCGTTTCAATCTGCAGGCCTTTGTACTGACTCTGCCAGTAAACGCTTTCCGTATCATAGATACCTGAAATGATGCCTGTCGAAAAAGAATAATTGCTTTGACGACGAGCGAGGTCGAACGCATTACCCGCGGAGTAGATTTGATCACCAGTGCTCGCCGACCTGCTATTGCCGATCGGAATCGTCGGATACCCCTCCCCTTTCATCTTCAGGAGAGCTACCTCAAATCGCATGGAGGCACCGATCAGTTCCGCGTTTTTCCGGGTCTGGTCATGAAAAATTATTTTGATGTTTTTGGCACCGGGCGGTACGACGCTTGTGTTGGAAAGAATATATCCGTCTTCCGAAATAACTACTCCTGTGCCGATATAAGGTCCCTGTTTGGGGTTGTCTTTGTTCGGCACGTTACACTTGATAGAGATAACGGACGGTTGGAGTTTTTTGTATATGGATTGATGATGATCCTGCAGCTGCTGAAGGGGAGAGGAGGGATCCGCATCCACCCGCGGGGCGGTAATAAGTGGAACGACCAGCAGGGCGAGGGTCAGAAGAATCAAGTTCGAATAATCACCGGAGCACGACGGTTCGAAGGGGTCCGGTGCCTGGAGTTGTTGTGTTATCAACATCCTTTCACGTGCAGGTTTTGAGAAACGATGAACGAAATCAATGCTACGAATTGCATCCTTGAATTTCAAACTTCGGGCTCGATTCGTCATTATTCTTTCCGGAGCGCTTCCAGGGGATCCAGGCGGGCCGCCTGCAGGGCCGGGTACGTGCCGAACAGGATGCCGACCAGTGAGGAAACCAGAATGGCCACCAGCATCGAGACGTACTCGAAGCCGAACTGAAAATCGAAGAAAACTGTGATCAGGTAGGTTAATCCCACCCCCACCGCAATGCCAAGGACACTTCCGGCCAGGCACAGGGTGAGGGATTCGATCAGGAACTGGAGGGCAATGTCCTGTTTTTTGGCACCGAGAGCACGGCGTGTTCCAATTTCCTTGGTCCGTTCGGCCACGTTGGCCAGCATAATGTTCATGATCCCAATGCCCCCGACCAGCAGAGAAATGGAAGCGATGGAAATCATGACGATATTAAAAATTTGGATCGTTTTTCGGCGCTGACGGAGAAGTTCCAGGGGAACGGTTATTTCAAAATCCCGGGAATCGTGATTGCGCTCAAAATATGAGCGGACCGCTCTGGAAACAGGGTCAACGTTGGTGATTTGTTCAACGGCCAGAGCTGCTTCGTGGACTTCCACCCCCCTGATTTCAAACCGACCGCGTTCACGAATGACGTTGTACTGACCAAAACGGTTTTGTGCGGTGGTGAAGGGAATCAGTATAAAATTCTGTTCTTTCCCGGAAAGCTGACCGGCGTACCCGCTTTTTTGTAGGACCCCGCCGACCCGAAAATACTGCCCACCAATATTGATTTCTTTGTCAATCGCCGAGCGATTCAGAAAAAGGTTTCTGGCCGCCGCGTGTCCAAGCACACAAATTGGAAACGAGCTGAGATTTTCGGCCGAACTAAACCGTTGTCCCGCTGCCAGCTGCAGATTGTTAATCGTAAAAAAGCTGGGGGTGGTAGCAAGTACATGAATGTCGAAAGAACGGTCTCGGAACCGGGTCGTTTTCTTAAGCCGGCGCAGAATGTACGAATCTTTGATGCCGGGGATGACGTTTGAGAGATGATTGATCTCATCCTCCTTGAGTCCATACTCGATGATTCGACCCTGGCTTCCGACTTCTTTCGATTGTTGGTTCGCCGGTTCCTCGGATTTGATCCGAATGTTCCGGATGCCCATTTCTTCATACTGCTGCAGAGATTTTCGGCGTGCGGACTGGTTGATGGATGCCATGCTGATTACCGCCCCGACTCCGAACACGATGCCCAGTGTGGCAAGGATCGAGCGAAGCTTGTGCAGAAAAAGAGATTTCAGGGATAGAACAAACAGTTCCCAGAAGCGCATATCACGTTAACCGAATGATTTCGCCGAGGAGGTTGATCTGCTCTGAATCTGACCGTCACGGAGTTGGATGGTTCGTGTTCCCACTTCGGCCAGTTCCAAATCATGGGTAACCAGAATCATGGTAATGTGTTCTTCTTCGTTGAGCTGTCGAAGCGTGTCAACGATGCCTTCCGCGGTTTCATCGTCCAGGTTTCCGGTCGGCTCGTCGGAAAGAAGAATGGTGGGACGGTTGGACAGGGCCCGGGCGATAGCCACTCGCTGGCGTTCACCCCCGGACAGTTCGGTGGGTCGGTGTTGCACCCGGTCCCCGAGCCCGACCAATTCCGCCAGGTTTCGGGCACGTTCGACACGGCGCTCCGGGGGCACCCCAGCATATCGCATGGGTACTTCGATATTTTCCCGGGCCGATAGCTGAGGAAACAGATTGAACGTTTGAAAGACAAATCCGATTTCACGGTTCCGGATTTCCGAGGCCTCATGATCCTCAAGATCCGAAACGTCCGTCCCTTTCAGATCAAAGGAACCCG
>CAZSFH010000004.1:21408-23401 GCA_964606115.1 uncultured Planctomycetia bacterium
GGATTTTCCGGACCCGGACGGACCGACCACCGTCAGGAAATCACCTTCCGAGACGGCGAGGTCCACGCTGTCCAGTGCGTAAATTTCCTGGGGACCTTTCTGATAGATTTTCGTAATATTCCGCAGTTTTATCTGCGTGTTTTCGATGCTCAATGCGATGACTTCTAAATGGTGTAATTTCAGGGCGCCGCCTTCACCTGAGAGGGATCCGGACGGGCCAGGGCTACCCGGTCTCCACGTTTGAGTTCTCCATCGGTGATTTCCACAAAACTTCCATCGTCACGACCCGTTTTCACCTGAATCTTTTCGAACGTCTTCGGGGCGATCTTTCGGTAGCAAAACAGGGATCCCTCCTCCGAGAAGATTGCTTCGAGGGGGACCGCTGTGACTTTGCCGGTTTCATCAATCAGGATTTCTACTTTCACGTTCATTCCCGGCCGAAACCAGTCGTGGTGATCTTCTTTTCTTATTTTGATCCGGGTATCGAATTGTTTTACGTCACTCCACCAGCTTTCCTCACTGGCTGCACCGGCGACATAATCGACTTCTCCTTTCATCTTTTTGTTTGGAAAGGATTCCGAGGTGATCGTGGCCGGAAGTCGTTTGAATCGCTTCGATCGAAGATTTAAATGGCGGGATAGAAACGATTTGAATTGGTTCTTTTCCTGTTTGCTCAGGCTTGACAGGCGCTCTTCTCGCGAACTATTTGACATCATGGACCGGAGATCAACCGTTTCGGATAGTTTTCGAATCTCCTCCCGATCCGCTTTTTTAAACGCGCTCACGAGGGTCTGTCGGTCCAGTTCGGATAGCTGAATTTCCTGCTCGTCCGATTTCTTTTGATTTTCGGAAGATCTGGATTTCAACAACTTGGTGATGTCCGATTCGTCCACCGGTAGATGGGCGTACATGTTGTTTAGATCTGGAATGTACATCACTGTTCGTCCTCGCCGGATGGTGGAGCCTTCCTTCAGGTCCGGATCGTTGTCGTTTCCCCATCGACTTCCGTCCCCCGGCGACCCGTAATTTATGAGGCCGGAGGAGGGGGCTTTGACCACCATCTTTTCCAGGTCGTTCTTCAGCTGTTCGAGTTTTTCCTCAACATTTTCGAGCTTGGACTTTGCCTGACGAACGTCGGATTTCTTCTGTGATTTCACCGCCTGAAAAAATGATTTTCGGCTTTCGAGTAGTTTTTTCTTGCTTTCGACCTTATTTTCCAGTTCCGTCTTCCGGATGGGATAGGTGTAGTTTCGATAGATTTCCAGTTCGTTCTGAGCTTTTTGAAGCTCGAATTCAGCGTTTTCCAGTTCGATTTTTGTTTGTTCCACCTGTGATTCCGAGATCAGTCCCTTCTTGAGCATTTTTTGTGCGGCTTTCAGGTCATCCTTCTTTTGATCGATTTTTACTTTTGCCTGTCGGACCGCCATTTTCTTTTCTTCCAGATTCTGTTCGTGTTTCTTGTTTGTAAATTTGTTGAGGTTCTTTTTCGCCAGATCCAGTTGGAACTTCGCATCCCGAATGTTGAGCTTTGCGTCTAGAAGTTTCTTTTTCTTTTCTTCCTTCGCATACAGCAAGTCATTTTTGGCGGAATCTTTTTCGAGACGTGTATCTTTGATCTTTCGTTTAATTTCGCTGTCGTCTAATTTTAAAAGTACCTCCCCTTTCTCCACCTGAGTTCCGTTGTCCACGACCTGTTCAATCTGAAATTCCTTGACTTCCTCGGTATCAATTTTGATTTCTTTGTATTCATACGGTTGAAGGGATCCTTTCTCAAGAAGGGTCACGCGTAAATTTCGCTTCCGGACCGGAGCCAGGGGCACGGACGAGTTTTGGACGGACGTACCGGACCACCACTGAAATCCTGTATATACGCCCGCGCAGAGAAGTAGAACGACCCCCACGGCCAGAAAAGTCCTTCGCTTACTCATCGGACTCTTTTTCGGATTGAATCTGAGATTGAACCCAATTCGAACGGTTATCAACCGAAAGGTTG
>CAZSFH010000004.1:23411-33144 GCA_964606115.1 uncultured Planctomycetia bacterium
CAGTTCTAGTCGGGTTACCTTCCACCGAACTAGGGAGCGCAACAGATTATTTCTGGAACGAAGCAGGTTATTTTGTTCCTCAATAATATCGCGGTTGGTAACTTCACCTTTTTCGTACTGGAAATTCAGCAGTTCAAGTGCCTTTTGGGCTTGCTCGACGGCCTTTCTGTTAGCCCGCACATTAAATCGAGCCTGATTGAGTTGATTCACCTTTTCACGTGACTCCTGAATCAGCTGATCTCTTGACAATGCGAGGTTACGCTCCTTTTGCTGAAACTGAACCACGGCACGGTGCAGATCTCGTTCCAGGAAGGTCCGGTCCAGTGGCAGTTCCAGGGACATGCCGAGGTTCCAGTTCGGGTCCTCCGGAGACGGGTTGTTGAAATGGGCGTCTCCCGACCAGTCCCGTTCAACGCTGCCCTGAATGTTCAGCTCCGGTTGTGTCTGATCCTCGGCTGCCACCAGACGCCGTTTTGCGTCCTCGTACTGATCCTTCTCATTTTTCCAGAGTAAATTGTTGCGGAGCACACGCTGAACATGAGCCTCGGTCTGGACGTTCGACTCATCGTAGTTGATATCCTGATCAACGAGCTGAAGTTGCGTTGTTAGCGGAAGGTTGAGGTCGATTTTCAGTGCGTCCCGAGTCAGCTTGAGTTCTTCCCGTGCAATTTGCAGGTCCCGTTCGGCTTCGGTTACCTGAAACTGTGCACGAAACACATCCACTTTGGAGATGTTTCCGAACTCAAACTGAATGTCGGATTGTTCCTTCAATTGACGCGCACTTTCAAGCCGATTACGTATGTTTTCAATCGCTTTCTGTTGTTCGAGGATGGAAAAATATTTTTCAACAATACTGATCAAAAACTTTTGCTTGAAGTCACGAAATTCCCGGCGAGCGTATCGTTCCGATCGAGCAGCCGAAATTAGATCATTCTGTGCGACGATAAGCCCACTACCCCGCAGCAAGGGGATCTGCATGGAAAGAAATGGGGTGATGGTGGACTGCCGTACGTTGTCTCCGTGCTGGTTTGTAACCCGGGAGCCGGTCCTGATCCGACCGCCGGTCGGCAGTCGCTGCTGCAATGCGAGCTGAGCCTCTTCCGATTCGCTCCGGTTCCGTCGTACCTGCCGTCTACCACTCTGCGTGTGGGAAATCGTCAGAGGTTGCAATACGGGACGGTACCGACTCTCTTCCACTTCTTTGTCCACCCGAGCGAGCGCCGTGTTTTCAATACGATTCAGCAGTTCCCGGTTGTTTTTCAATGCCAGGTTCAGGCTTTTCTCGAGCGTCAGTTTCTTCGGGCCAGGGGGGGGTTTGTTATTTGATTGATCTTCTTTTGCGATGTCGGTTTCACGTGGCTGAGTCGGTCGTCGTTCACGGCGCTCAAGTCGGTGCTTGTACGGGGTGCTCGAAATGATATCGTCCACTTCCTCGTTACGAACCCTGTACCGATCCTCGTAACCGGAAATCGAACAGGCCATTATTGATAGCAGGCAACTACCGAGTGAAACGTACAGCACACAGATCTGGAGACGGTTGGCAACCCTCATCTATTACGTTGATTTATAATTTGACCGGTTTTTGAAGAATCAAGCGTGGAACAAAGAATTTTTAACAACCTCATCTTAGGCAACGTGAGATCATCCACCTCCTCAGATGTTGGTAAATGGGGCGGCTCCAGGGAATTTCGACGAATATGCGTCACGTGTGGCCCTTTGGGGAAACGTGATGCCACAGACGACTCGTCTCTTACGGAGAACTTGGATATGGACCTCTTTGTTTCGGTGAATCTCTGTGTCATATTTTGTCAACAATGCACTTTTTGGCGGGACTCCCACATTAATATGACCCGGGATGCACAAAACCTGGATATTGAGTACGCATCCCCTTTTCAGGTGGGATCTAACCATGACCTTTACTGTACGAGGAAACAGAACGATCGTTTGACGTTTGCAATATGCTGATTTTGGTTTAAACAATCCCTGAAGAAAGTTTGGCCGGGGATTTCCGAGGTTGACGTTCTAACTCTTTCAGCGTATGGACGTTAGACGTTGAGTTCGGAGGATTCGTCAAGGACGTCCTGCTCGTTTTCCAGAAGAGGGACCACTGTGCTTTCCAGGTATTCCCGTATTTGTGCTTCGGCCCGGCCGGTAAGTTTTGAAGGATTGGCCAGATCATCCACGAGATCATGGACGGGTTCAAAGTCGGAATCGTCTTTGATGCGATCCAGTAGATCATTCTGGTTGCCGCTGGCCACGGACTGTTGTGCAGCCCGGGAATGGCGACGAATTTTCTCGTGAATGTCCTGCCGATCCGCTCCGGCACGAACCATTTCCATCAGCAACGTTTCAGTGACGAGGAATGGGCCTTCCCGGTCCAGGTTCTGGCGAATTTTTTCGTCGTGGACGATCAGACCTCTCGCGCAATTCAGGACGGTTTTCAGGAGGCCGTCGGTAGCGAGGAAGGCATGAGGGAGAACAAGGCGCCGGTTGCTGGAGTCATCCAGGCTTCGTTCAAGCCACTGATTTGCGGCGGTATGAGAGGTGTTTTCCGCTTCCTGCATGACATAGCGGGCAAGCCCCGATATTCGTTCCGTCCGGATCGGGTTCGTCTTGTACGCCATAGCCGAGGATCCGACCTGAGAAGATTTCGTGGGTTCCTGTATTTCTCCCCGGCTCTGAAGGAGGCGAATGTCCACGGAGAACTTGCTCGCCGTCTGAGCCGTGGATGAAAGAAGGGAGAGTATTCGACTGTCCAGTTTGCGTGAATAGGTCTGTCCGCTGATGGTTAACACCTCGTCGAACCCCGCTTTATCAGCTACCCGACGATCCAGTTCTTTTACTTTTTCGTGATCCCCGTCAAAGAGCGTCAGGTAGCTGTCCTGGGTGCCGACGGCCCCTTTCACCCCACGGAAGGGGAGATTGGAATCCATCTGGCGGAGCCGTTTCAGATCCTTCACGAAATCTTTTAACCAGAGACAGGCTCGTTTACCTACCGTCGTGACCTGAGCCGGCTGGAGATGGGTTAGTCCGAGAATCGGTTTGTTTGCGTGCTCGCGGCAGAATGAAGCTAAAGCGTCCACCACGTTCGCGAGAAGATCCCCGATTCGCTTCAGACCGTCTTTCAGGCGCATCAGATCCGCGTTGTCCATCACATACATGCTGGTGGCCCCGAGGTGAATAATGGGAGCGGCCGACGGGCACTGTTCGCCGAAGGCGTGGATGTGTGCCATTACTTCGTGCCGGGTTTCTTCTTCGATTTCCCTGACGCGCTCGAAGGGGATATCCTCCTCGACGGATTTCATGTCTTCGATCTGTTGATCGCTGATGTCGAGGCCAAGCTCTTTCTGAGCTTCGGCGAGGTAGATCCAGAGTTTTCGCCAGTCGCGGTATTTTCGTTTACGATCAAAGATCGCTTCCATGTCGTCACTGGCGTAGCGACTGATCGCACAGGTATCGATGTTTTCCATAAATGACGAATTCGTAATTACAGCGTATTCAGATCAAGGGTACCGAGCCATAAGAGAAATTCATTAATCCCGGTCGTAAGGCCAGTCCCTGCAGGCTTTCATCCATTCCGCCTCTCCAGTTTCGATCAGGTAGTCCCGGATGGCATCCGCCGTTTTTCGTTCGATCGCATAGTCGGATCGGGCGTATTTTAAAAGAAGAAGGGCGGATAGGATCGCGTGTTCGCGGATTTCTCGAATATCGACCTTATCGAGCGTGTCCGCGTAGGTATGACCGAAGCCGCGACCTTTTTCCTCCGTTTCGGACATGACCATGATACCGGGAATACCCCGCCAGACAAATGGCCAGTGATCGCTGTGGGTTAGAACTTCGGGTCGAATCTTGATCGGGTGATCGATCTCGTCGGCCAGGTTGTTGATGGCGGGGGGGATGCCGTCAAACCGGTTCGTGTAGATTTTCAGGTTCCGTCCGCGGCCGATCCCGTCGCAGTTGTAAACCAGTTTGACCGAGGACGTGTCAAATTTGCTTGCGTACCGGGCAGATCCCACGAGACCCAGTTCTTCGGAACCGAATCCAATGAAACGGAGACGCGTTTCCAGGCGATCTTCAATCTTTGAGAAGATTTCAGCGAGGTTGCAGACAATGGCCGTTCCTGCTCCGTTGTCAATGGCTGCCTGGCTGATATCATGACCGTCGACGTGACAGCAGACGATAATTTCTTCGTCCGTCTCCGGGCCGAGCTCTCCGTACACGTTCTGAGATGTCCCATTCCCGATTTCAGCATCAATTTCGACGGTACCCCGCACTTGACCGTTACGGGTGTATCGGGCAACGCGTTCGCCCACTTCCTTGCTTACCCCGACGGCCGGTATTTCTCCGATCTGGTACTGGTCGTTACCAAGTGAGCCGGTCGGTGGAAGACATCCGTCAATATGATTCTGATAAATAAACGCCGTAGCTCCGGCATCGTAAGCACGATAATATTTCTCACGCCGATGCAGCCATCGATCCTGATGATCCGGCACGTCCGATCGAGCGAGAACGATGTTTCCCCGTATTTCATTTTCGTCGTAGTCATCCGGCAAACCATAGCCAACGTTTACAATTTTTCCTTCAACCGGCCCCTCCGGGCTACCGGGCAGGGCGATGCAATCCAGTGTCACCTCGCGGGGTTCCGAAATTTTGAGAGCAGACGAACCACGAGCCCATTTTTCCATTTCGAAGGTGTGCTCGGATACGTTACGCAGCCCGGCTGTCTCGAACGCCTGTTTGACGCGATCGTGCCCGAGCCGCTCTCCTTTACTGGCCGCAAGTCGATGTTCAATCTCCGTGAGATCTTCGAGAACTTTCCATCCGAAGCGTGTGGTATAAGCGTCACCAATCCAGTCGTAATCAGACATTTTGCTTCCGTTCTACTCGTGTAAGAATTTTAAAAAGACCCCTTCTGGAGGGCGCGTGAACTCCATTCGCAATCAGCGAGTGTTCTGTAAGAGAAGGTTTTAAAAACGGGCTCGTATCCGTCGGCGATACGAGGGGCGTCGAAGAGTGCTGAACCCACCACTGAACGCTCGCTGAGACTCAACGTACCTTATTTTAATATGGAAAAAGAATCAATCCGGTGCACGAGATGATTCGGTTCTAAATTGAGCGAAAATACCGGGCACGAAGGCTTATAACCTTCGTTTTATTTTATTATATGTTTTATCAGGGATTTCACACGTGATGAATCGTACCGTTCTGTCGACCCTTCCTGTACGAAAATTATAACTTCAGGAATTCTTTTATTTTCGGTCTTTAGCATGACAACGCGAGAAATACGCGTCCTCAGTTCTTCATGTTGAAGGAATGAATGCCATTAAGGCATTCATTTCCTCCAACGCACTACGTGCGGGTGGCTGCAAGGATTTTCGAGGAAGAAACCCCGAATGTGGGTTTTTGACGAGAAGTGACGCCGCAGACGGCCCGTTTATGAAGAACCCGAATTTGGGCATCTTTATTTCGACGAATCTCTGTGTCATTCTTCCTCTCAAACCCGTCCGAAGGACGAAAAAGGAAATGGATGCCTTAATGGCATGCATTCCTTTTTCATTGGGATTGCCTGCGGAAGAATTCCGGGACCTTCGCCGAAATAAAGCTGCCGAGGTTGCGGATTTCCCGCGTCCTCATGTTAGGTCGGGGCTCACGTATCGTCCCGTGCCTAAACCGTAAATGGACATAGGACGACGTCCCCTGCGAGGTACTGCTTTTTGACCAATACCGGAAGCTTCTTCGAACGTGCCTGATTAAATTATTTATTTTCTTGATTAGGTCCGGTTTAATATCCATGAATCAAGTGGAGAGAGGCTTTTTCGTGACATGATTGATAAATATATTCATTAAATTGAATATTCAATTCTTTTCTCAAGGAAACCAAACATGAATGTTTTGAAATGGGGAGAAGCCCGGCTGCCTGTTCGAGTTCGTTTTCTGTTGGTTCTTGTACTTACACTGTTATTTCATACGGGAGCGCTATATGCGCAGCGTCCCCGCCTCTCAAATGTTCATCCCGATTTTGTGATAGAAACCGGAGTGGATCAACCTTCCGTGGTGATGACGGGGGAACATTTTGACGCGGAAAAATTTCAGGTCCTGTCCTGGAAAGCTGAACGAAAAAACATTCGAGAGGCGTTAAAACAGGTGGGAAACGGCCTTCCCTCTCTTCCGGAGCGGCCACCTGAGAACGCGCGTTCCGTTAACGTCATCGACGCGGAGAAGCGGGTAGCCGTCGCCCGACCTCCCGAACATGCCACGGCCCTCTGGGCGAAGACGAAACACGGTATGTCGGCTGTGTATCCCATGAATCGGCCGAAACCGTTCTGGATCAGCCAAGAAACCGCGGTCCCGGGGGATCGTCTGCATATCTATGGATACGGCATTCGTATGGACCATGGAGGCCCGCGGCAGTATGGTCCGGACCCGGGAACGCAGATCGGTTTTCGGGTGAATGGAAAAACGTACTTTGCCAGAGCGGAGCGGGAGTCGCGTGGGTCGGAATGGACCAGTGATTCACGACTTGTTTTCTTTCACGTCCCGGAGGAGGTTCCGGAGGGGGAGTGTAAGGTTTACATTCATAATGGACTCCACGGAAAATACGGCTGGGTCAAAGCAGGTGACATCGAAATTAATAAGGAGAAACCGGGAAAACCAAGGGTCTTTCCCATCACCGACTTTGGAGCGGAACCACGAGATCTCGAGTTGGACGGAGAAGCGATTCGGAAAGCGTTTGACGCGGCGTCGGACGCAGAGAATGGAGTGGTTTACGTGCCGGCGGGACTGTTTCGCACTGAGTCTACACTGAAGGTGCCGCCGGGAGTGTCCGTTCGCGGGGCGGGAAAGGATGCTTCGGTCATTGAGGGCACGGGCTACGATCCGCATGGTGGAAAGCTTGCGGCCGTTATAAATCTTTCCAGCCGGACTATACTCAATAATCTGACGGTGCAGGGGGCGGTGAAAGATGGACGGGGCAGTCGAGCCATGATCACACTTCTACCGGAGAAGAATCATGAATACGTTCGCAGGGTTAAAATCCTTGGCTGTCATATCAATGCCAGGGAGGAGGACCTGCGAGGACGCCGTGATCTGCACTGGAGTGCGATTCATTTCAGAAAGGGCCGTTACATTACGTTTATGCAGAATGAAATTTACGGATCCATCTTTTTCAAACGCGGTGAGCGGTTTGAAGTGGTGCGAAACACCATCAAACGCGGAGTTGCAAGCATTAACGTGTCGATTCACGGCTGGGCGTATGATTCCCTTCTCGATTCCAATCAGTTCGTGAGAACGCCGGGGCGAATCTGTTTTTATCCTCGGCGCCATTCTTATATTCGTTACAATGAGGTTCATCACTCCGGTCGCCCCGCGTGGGCGAACGCGTCGGAGGTGTATCTGCAACACGGCGGTTATGGAAATGACCGAAAGGCGACGGGACGACCCACCGGTGTCGGGAACCGAACCCTGACAGATAAGACGTGGAACTGGGAACCCGGAGAGATGAAAGGAACACTGTTACTGATTATCGAAGGAAGAGGTTTCGGTCAGGTCCGGCATGTGGTTGATAACACGAAGGATACACTGACCGTACGGAAACCCTGGCGCGTCCAGCCGGACGAAAACAGTGGATATGCCGTTGGCCCGTTTTTTGACGAGAGCGCCTACTATGCGAACGTTAACAACACACCGATGTTTCTGTCCTTCTGGTTTGACACCGTTGAGGGCGTCATTGCCAGACACCGGGACAATTACGCGGGAGGAATGAGGATTTTCGGACAGGATCGAAGTCAGCAAGGAGAGGAAAAGCCTCGTCAGGGTCGGGGGCATGTTCAGCCGGCCTGGTATACACTGGTGGTGAACAACTGGATGGATGGATCACGCGCAACCCTTTCAATGGGAACGAAGAAGAAAAATCGAACGGAGGGCCCCCCTGTCTTTGGAAATTTCTTTTCGGGGAACCGGGTCCGGCAACCCCATATGGCTCGGACCGGAAAAGACCGTCGTGTGTGGGCGAAAGGGGGCATACAAATCGGTTCGGCAAATGAAGAACGCATTGACGGGTCCTACACGATTGTGGAAGGAAATCAGTTTACCTTTACCGATATCGGTGTATTCGTCGGAGAAAATGCACGCAAAAGCATGGTGCTTCGCAATATTTTCGAGAACGTCAAACGACCCGTGGTGGATGTCGGCAAACAGACGAGGGTCAAAGGAAATGAGAATATGGAGTACGGTGCATCGGGAGAGAAAAAGACACCGCTCGAAGAAAATGAAAATTAATACGAGGACCGATCGTGTTCATCCCGTTTAAAAACGAACAATCCGTTCGTCCGTGTCCCAGTAAAATGCGTTTTCGGTTCGGGTCCAGTTCGTCTGTTCGATCTTGATTTTATCATCAATTCAGAGTATAGTATTTTCTTGTTTTCCGCTTTTTTCTTTTCTTTTTCAAAGAATCTTATGTCCGGCGTAAACTGGAAGGAAAAACTCGATCCAGCCATCAAAACCGCTCAGAAAAAAGGAAAACTAACGTTTGTTGACGTGTTCAGTCCCGGCTGAGGTGGATGTGAACACCTGGATACCGTGGTGTATCCTGACGAAACGGTTTCTTCTTACATTAACAAGACGTTTGTCCCCGTTCAGATTCAGTTAGGAAAACATCCCGTGGCCGAGGAGCGCTATTCAGTTGCCTGGACCCCGACATTACTGTTTATCGGGGACGACCGACATCTCCAGTACAAGGAGGAAGCGGCCTCGTATGAAACGGAGGATTTTCTGGCCAAGCTAAAAGCCGCACGAGCCCGCGCGGTCTTTCAGAATGAGAATTACAAGAAAGCGCTCAGGTTATACGATAACCTCCTGGACGATCATCCACAGGCACTTTTCGTACCGGAAGCACTGTACTGGAGTGGGGTGGCGGAGTTGAAACGGGAGAACAAGGACGGGCTCGTGGAACGCTGGGGGAAATTGCAGGAGGAGTTTTCGGAGTCGGAGTGGGCCCGTCGGATTCATTTTTTCGGATAGTGTCCGATGGATCAGCCCGGTCAGCAGGTGCAACTTTCGGGGACTCCGGACCTGAGACGGCTTGTTTTACATTCCGGAGAAGATCGTCCACCGATCCTGGATCAGAAGACCCGAAAGGAGCTGGGGGACCTCCTTGAGGATCTTGAGTCGAATCCTCCGGAGCGTCTTCTCATCGTGTCTTCGGACGAGGATTGGTTCTGTGCGGGAGCGGACGTGGATGAAATTGCTTCGGTCACGAGCCGTCTGGAAGCCCGGGAACTGGCCCGTTCCGGTCAACTCCTGTTCCAGCGAATTGCCGAGCTTCCATCGTTGTCCGCAGCGGCGATTCACGGCGACGCGCTTGGCGGCGGATTGGAACTGGCTCTTGCCTGTGACGGTATAATTCTTGCCGACGATCCCGAGATTGGTGTCGGACTACCGGAAGTGAAACTGGGGATCATTCCTGGATTTGGTGGAACGCAGCGACTCCCACGGCGCATCGGCCTGCAGAATGCGCTCAAGATGATACTGACGGGTCGAAAATATACGCCTCTTCAGGCCGAAAACGTGGGTTTGACCAATTACGTCGGATCCCCGAAAGGATTTCGAACCCTGTCTGAACGTGTTTTGCAGTCCTGGACCAATGAGGATTTTCCGGAGGACCCCTCGACCGGTGGATTCCTTAATGAACTACTGGAGGAAACAGGTCCAGGACGTCAGATCATCTTTAACAGAG
>CAZSFH010000005.1:0-314 GCA_964606115.1 uncultured Planctomycetia bacterium
CGAGGAGACGTGGTGTGAGCAGCTGACGACGCTGGATCGGCGGTTTCTGGAGGACCGGGAGGTCGGGTTGACAACGGCCATTCTTGCGCTTGTGACGCCGGAACGGGTCCGCGGGGTAAGCGCGGCGGATTCGGAATTGTGGATGGTGTCGGAAGAGGACGTCGTACACGTGACACGGAATCAGCGGAAACGAGGGTTCGTGGGTCGAGGCAATGTCGTTCCCGTCTTTTTTGACGAGCCCTACCACGGGGAGGTGATTCTGGCGGGAACGGACGGGTTGTGGAATTACGCTTCCCGGGAGGAACTTTTTCGAG
>CAZSFH010000005.1:324-17489 GCA_964606115.1 uncultured Planctomycetia bacterium
CCGGGAGCCCGGGGCGGAGGAACTTCTCGACCGGGCACGGCTTCCATCCGGCGACCTGAGGGATGATGCGGGAGTCATCGCCGTTTACCCGGTCGATTTTTGATTGTACCGGGCCGGTGTGGTAGAATAAAAACGAACTGGATGTCCTGTGAAATTTCTTCAAGGGAATACCTTATATGATTGAAAAACGAACGATCATGCAATCCCGATTCACGTCGGTGATGATCGGTCTGTTTCTCGCTTTTCTTCTTACCCTGACGGTGGACGCGCAGAACGAGACGTCTTCCGGATCTGCCTCCCCGAAGGCGTTTGAGGGACAGAAGACGAAGCAGGTGTCCCCGGATGAGCTGAAGGTCGGTGACCGTGCACGGATTGAACTCGACAGTGGTTCTCAGTTTAAGGGAAGTGTGGTGGGGGTTCGGAAGGATCGTATTCGCCTGGACGTGTCACTTGAAAACATGTCTCTGTCCGGCACGTTGACCCTTGACAAGAATGACATGGTTCGGGTCTCGGTACTTCCGGAGCTGGACGAATCGACGCAGGAGCAAATTAAGGAAGCCAAAAAGGAATATCTGAAATCCCTTAAGAAATCGGTGAGTAAACTGGAAGACTCGTCGAATGGTGGAAGTGAAAAAAAGTCGGATGAAGCCAGCAAGTCCGGTGGGGAGGGGTCGGGGAGCGAGACATCCGGTTCGACGTCGTCATCGGGCGGGGATTCGAACGGCGAAAAAATGACGGCGAAACAGCGTGAATTGCTGGAGAAGTTTCCGGAGAACGAATGGAACAAAAAACGTCTCGAAGAAATTAAGAACAAGTACGGGTATCAGCGTACAAACCGAGAGCGGGAGTTTCTTAACAACTGGGAGGAATTGAAGAAAGCCCGTTCGCTGAAAGAAAAAGACAAGGGCAAGCAACTGCTGAAGGAGTTTCCGCCGGACGAGGGTTGGGACGAGGAGCGGTACAAGCATATTAAAAATGCCAAAGGCACCCTTCCAGGTCAGGCCCGGCCCGTACGGACGCCCCGGGAACAGCGGTTCCTGGAGGTATACGATCAGTGGAAGGAGGCGCTGAAGGCGAAAAAAAAGCGTGAGAAGGAGAAAAAGAAGAAAAAGGAAAAATCCGGGGAACAGAAATCGTCTGAAACGGAGGAGGATCAGAACAATGATACGTCGGGTGGCACGTAAAAAAGATTCTGCCGGTACGAGAAATACGTCTCCTCCGTTCTTCCTAAACGGGTCGTTTGCGGCGTCACTTCCGGTCCCAAACCCTTCCGGCGCGGAGAGCCGGAGAACGATGAAAGCAGAGCGTAACCGGGGTTGATTTCGTTAGACGTCATATTGTCGGGGTTTTCCTGCCTTGTTGGTCGTTTCCTTTTTTGATTCTTTGTTATAGCAGGTTGCAGGACTGATGTGTGCAGAACCAGCAACGTCCGTATCGAATTCGCTGAATGAGATCTATGGGGATCCATCCCGTCGTGTCCAGACGTACCAGGGACACGACCTGGATCCATTTCAGGTGGAGGCCATTGATGCGCTTCGCGGTGGAAAATCACTGCTCGTTTCCGCTCCCACCGGTGCCGGGAAGACGCTGATCGCCGAGTACGCGCTTGAAAAATGTATCGAAGCGAACTGTCAGATTATTTATACCGCTCCGATCAAAGCGCTGAGCAATCAGAAGTTTCGGGACTTTTCGGAGACCTACGGGGATCGGGTCGGGATCATGACGGGGGATGTCACGATTAACGCTGACGCATGTGCGTTAATCATGACCACGGAAGTGTTTCGGAACACGATTTTCGAAGATCCCGACCGGCTACGGGACGTTCAGTACTGTATCTTTGATGAGGTTCATTACATGGACAACCGTCAGCGGGGGACGGTCTGGGAGGAGAGCATCATCTATGCGCCTCAGCATATCCGGTTTATTTCCCTGAGTGCGACCATCAGTAATCTCAACAGCCTGGCGGCGTGGATGAACGAGATCCGCGAGCATGAAACGGAAGTTATTGAACGCGATGAGCGACCGGTTCCGCTTGAGCTGTCACCGTTCGTCCCGACGAAAGGATTTAAGGATCCGGACGAGTTGCAAAAATTATTTCACTCCCGGTCCCGGAAACAGGCACGGACGCTCGGGCGCAGGAAACTGAACGAGGCCGAGGCGAACCTGCTCGATACGCTCGAAAAGCGGAACCACCTTCCGGCGCTGTTTTTTGTGTTCAGCAGGGTGGGGTGCCGGGAAAAGGCACGCCGGAACAAGTCCCGAAATCTGCTTTCCGACGCGGAGTCGGAGCGGGCGGTGGACATTTTCGAGAGGAGCGTGGACAAGTTTGACGTCCGTCACAGCCAGGACCTCAACCTGCTGAGGGAGCTGATTCCAAAAGGAAGCGCCTATCAGCACGCCGGACTCCCCCCCGCGCTCAAGGAAATTGTCGAACGTCTGTTTACCGAGCGGTTGATCAATCTGCTGTTTGCCACCGAGACGTTTGCACTGGGCATCAACATGCCGGCGCGATCGGTCGTGTTTGAGTCGCTTCAGAAGTACGACGGTGAAAGTGTGAAGTACATCAAAACCCGGGAGTTCCAGCAGATGGCCGGGCGCGCGGGGCGGCGGGGCATCGACGACGTCGGTCACGTGTATCCGGTTATCGACTGGCCCGATTTTAACTATAATGCGGTCGAGCGCATTTTTCGAGGAGAGATTGAGCCGATTAAAAGCAAGTTCGGACTGCACTACGCGACGATTCTTAACCTGTACCGTCAACTCGGTGAGCGGATCCTGGACGCGTGTGAAAAGTCGTTCGTACACTTTCAGTCGACGGATCGCGCCAAACATCAAAACAAAAAAAAGTATGAACAAATGCTGGATCAACTCGAGAAGCGACTGCAGTTCCTGAAGGACTTTGGTTATATCGAGGGTGGATCGTTAACCCGCAAGGGCGAGTTTACGTCGAGGATCAACGGGTACGAGATTCATGCGGCGGAATATCTTCAGTCCGGATTACTGCAGGACCTCGACGAATCACACCTGATCCTGCTGGCGTCGGCGACGATTCACGAAGCGAGAAACCGGGAGTCGTACGAGCGTCGCCACCAGGCGTTCCAGCGGGTCGCGAACCAGGCGGATAACCTGATTCGATCGGTCAATCAGCACGAGAACGAATTGGGTATTGAATCCCTGACTAAGCGACCGGAATACACGATTACCGAACTGGTTCACCGGTGGGTACGCGGGGAACCGTTTCACCAGATCACACACGACTATGACGTGGCGGATGGAACACTCGTGAGGAACCTGCGAATGACGGTGCAGTTGCTCCGGCAAATTTACCGGAGCCTGGAATCGGACGAGATGCTCCGACGGCGGTTGATGAAATGCGTGGAGATCGTAAACCGGGGCGTGGTCGACGCTGAGAAGCAGTTGAGTACGGATCTTTACTGAAGGTTGTTCGATCTTCTGAGTTGGGTGAGGGACGGTTGAGATGCCGATGAGAGAGGGTACCTGTTTTGGCGCTTGACTTATTACTTTTTTTATTTTTATTTCCTTAAATGGAACGATGGCGAGTTCGTTTGAGGTGGATAACCGAGCGCCCTCCGGACTTCCGGACCGAGCGGCGGATGCGCACAAAGGAACGTTCGGATATGACGTAATTGTCGGCGGTTCCGTTGGCATGGCGGGAGCGTGTGTTCTGGCGGCGAAAGGGGCGTTGCGATCGGGGGCCGGCGTCGTCCAGATCACCGTTCCGGAGGGAGCATATGAGGTGGTTGCTTCACAGGTAACGTGCCCGCTGGTTCACCCGGTGCCGGATACGTTTGCAGGGACGTTTCATCCGGATGCAAAGGCGTCGATTCTGGAGAAGATGGACGGAAGTGATGCGGCGGCTGTGGGGCCGGGTATGGGGACCCGGGACGAGACGCGGGCGTTTCTCTTTTCATTATTGCCGGATCTAACGTGTCCGACGGTTGTGGATGCGGATGGTCTGAATGTGATCAGCGAGGACGTGTCCTGTCTGGACGACGTTCGGACGGATCTCGTGTTGACCCCTCATCCCGGTGAGTTTTCCCGATTAACCGGGGATTCCATTGAAGAAATTCAGTCGAATCGGGCATCCGTAGCGGCCGATTTTGCAAGTAAGCACGACCTGGTTCTGGTTCTGAAAGGTCACGAGACGGTCGTCACGGACGGGGATCGCGTCTGGATCAACGAGACCGGAAATCCCGGGATGGCGACCGGCGGGACCGGGGATGTGCTTACGGGGATGCTGACGTCGTTCATCGGACAGGGAATGAACACCTACGAAGCGGCGCGTCTCGGTGTGTTTCTGCACGGGCTCTCAGGAGATCAAGTGGCGGACGAAAAAGGAATGGTGGGGATGATTGCGTCGGATCTTGTCGCCGCGCTTCCGAACGTGTTAAAGGAATACAAGGTTTCCGGGAAATGAGCCGGTGGCCTGGTTCCTGGATGAATCAACGCTTCCGATGAACGGGAGGACCGTGTTCCCCGTGTTCCAGAGATCATTAGGGTTTCTGTACTGTTCTCTTTATCGTGTTTCCGGGATCTGGTACTCTAAAAAAAGATGCCGGTTGAGGTTTCGACTCTTTCCGTCCGTGCTTTCTGGAGGTAATACAAATGGAAGGAGATGACCTATTTTCGGCGGATCCGGAGAAGATTTTGAAACGGGCGATGAGTGATGTTCGGTTTGCCCGAAGCGGGTACGAGGCCGGGCACAAAAATCAGGCCCTCCTGCTGATGATTCGCGGCCTGGAGAAGTTGCTTTTATACCTTTTGATGGTTCGAAACATTCCATATTCCCGGGATACAAATAGCCTCGTGGAACTGTTTGATCACCTTTCCGATACGGCTTTTCATGATTCGGAATGGAAACAGCTCTGTGAGAAGCTGGACGTGTTTCAGTTTGAGCGAAGGGATGAGGTGATGGATATTATCCAGGACGACGACCAGTACATGAAGCTTTCGGAACTGGATGAACAGGACGTGGAGGAACAACGAGCGCGGCACCAGGAAGAACTGGAGGACGAGGATCTTGAGGACTGGGAGAACGATGAGTGGGGCCCGGAAGGGTGGACCAGCAGTGACGTTTCGTCCGGTGAGGAAGAGGGAAGGGACGGTTCCGGCTCGTTTCATGATCAGGAAACGCCAACGGAAGAGGAGGGAGTGTCCACAACCGATCCGGATCATGAAATGGACGATGCGAATCCGACTTCGGAGGAGCTTTACGAACGTTCGATAACGTTTTTCAAGTCACTTTACGATTTGGTGGATGCAGAGGACAGCTGATCCATTTTGACCGTCGTATCTTTCATTTTTCCTGCTACGGTGACATCTACGCGCGAAGCTGTTTCTCTCGTGCGTTCCTGAGATTTTACGTTTACATTCCATGTCCGGTTTCAATATCCAGACCCTCCTTCTGTTTTTGATATTTTTACTGTTTTCCGGCACGCTGCATGAGCTGGCTCATGCGCTGGCGGCGGATTATTTTGGGGATCCGACCCCGGGGATGAACGGCCGGCTGACCCTGAATCCGATTCCTCATATTGATCCGATCTGGACACTTGTGATGCCGGCGGTTCTGTTGATCATGTCGGGCGGGCAGTTTGCGTTTGGAGGAGCGAAGCCCGTGTCCATGAATCCGGCTAATTTCCGAGATCCCGAGCGGGATTTTACTATAGCGGCCCTGGTGGGGCCCCTCAGCAATTTTATACTGGCCGCGATTGCCATCTTCATTGGCCGGGTGTTTGTGTATTTTGATTACCTTCCGATGATCATCGTTCGTGCGGTCTTTATCTTTTATTTTACGAACATCATTCTCGGGTTGTTCAATATGATTCCGGTTCCGCCGCTGGACGGGTCGCGCCTGCTTCGATTTTTTCTACCACCGGATCTTAAAAGACAGTACGACAGGTTTTCTGGCATGCCCGGTATGTTTCTGATCCTGGCCCTGGCTATGCTTGGGGTATTCAATATGATCCTTGGTCCGTTCATTATCTATTCGATACGATTTTTTGAGTTCTCCTCCCGGATCTATATCAATATCGATAAGGTATTTTGATGACCTCTCTTCACGTTCCTGTACAAAGGATCTTCTGAATGAGTGTTTTTGACGCCGTCCTTCTTGCTCTGCTGCAGGTGCTGACCGAATTTTTGCCGGTGTCCAGTTCCGGGCACCTGGTGCTCGGGCAGTTGCTGCTCGGGATTGATGAGGGAAATCTTGCGTTCACCGTACTCGTGCATCTCGGGACGCTTCTGGCGACGGTGCTTTATTTTTCCCGGGAACTTATCGGGTTGTTCGCATCGGTGAAGAAAGAGCTGGACGAGGAGGTGTTCGGGCCTGCGTCTCGACTGTTGCTGATCCTGTTGGTCGCTAATCTTCCGGCGGGACTGGTCGGGATTTTTTTCAAGGATCAAATTGAGCAGCATTTTAACAGCGCGGGGACGGCCTCTTTGATGTTTTTACTGACTGCGTTTTTCCTGTTTCTCACGCAGTACGCGTCCGGCGAGGAGGGGTACGGGCTTTATGAGATTCCCATGAGCTACGGCTTGCTCATTGGCGTTGCTCAGGCGGTGGCGATCGTCCCCGGAATCTCACGGTCGGGCCTTACCATCAGCATCGCGATGTTCCTGATGATTCGCCGGGAAGAGGCGGGTCGGTTTTCATTTCTGCTTTCAATTCCGGCTCTTTCCGGGGCGGCGCTTCTAAAATTCGGCGATGTTGAGGGGCTGATGACCCTGATTCAGTTTCCGTATCTGGTCGGGTTGGTCGTATCTACGCTCGGTGGTCTCCTGGCCCTGAAACTATTGTTTATCGTGGTCCGAAAAGAGCGGTTTCACGTGTTTTCGTATTATCTCTGTGGAATTGGTTTGTTCGGGGTCGTGTATCTGGGCGTGACCGGAATCGGATAGTGGCCTGCGAGATGCCAGAATAATTCAGTCGACCCGATCTGAAATGATTGCAGCCCGCGTAACATGATTGTGCTCCTAAAGCAGGTCCCATGATCGTTCTCGTCCTTTTCCTTCTCCTGCTCGTGACGGGCACGGAGCTATTGCCGCTGGGGGGAGCCGGGCACGCCTATCTGGTGCATTCGCTTCTCACTCCGGTGGTCGGGGAAAAGCTGAGCACCCGCGAGCTGATCGGACTGATTCAGTTCGCGGAACTGGCCGTGCTTCCGTCGATTGTTATGTTCCTGTTCGCGGCGGATCCGCGCGAGAACGGATCTATTCGCGAGTGGACGCTCGTGCTGGTCGCCTCCGTTCCCGCGGGAATCGCCGGAGCGGTAGTGGATCGGTTACTGGTCACCCGTCTTCCCGGGATGGTTACGGCGATCGGGTTTCTGTGTACGTCCCTGGTGCTTGCACTCCCGTATTTTATCGGAGGGCAACGCCGGAGGGTTCGGGAATCGGGGGAAAAACAGTTTTGCGTGTGGCGAGCGATCGGGGTGGGGGGGCTCCAGGTCATTTCGGTATTCGGGGGCATCAGCCGTCTGGGAATGGTTCTCGGAGGTGGAGCACTTGCGGGGTTGCGTCGACGGGAACTGTTTCGGTTCGGACTGCTGACCGCGGTGCCGTTCGTTTTCGTACGGTTGCTCACGACGGTCATGCTTGCGGCGATCGTGGGGGGTCCGTTCGGAGAATCCGGACTCGCACTTACTGAATTTTTCAGTGCCGTTTCGACGATATTTGTTGTGGGAGCGGGTCTTTTCTGTTTCTTCGTTGGAGTGGTTGTTATCCGGGTGCTGGAGTGGATTTTGCTGGAAGATCGAATTTATTTGCTGTCATTCTACCTTTTTCTGCTCGGTACCGTGTATACGTGGAGTATCGGTCTTTTTCTGGAGCCTCCGATCACGTGAGAATTCGATTTCGGCTGGATTGACAGATCATGGGGAACAGCAAGGACGAAGACACGAAAACCGAGGCGTCTGGAGGCATGACACAGCTGCGGGAAGTGGTCGGTATTGTGCTGATTTTTTCCGCGCTGTTCGTGTTTTTCAGTCTGGTCTTTCATGATCCCGCGGATTACGGGTCGACCGTTCTTGATGGATCGGATCGGATTGTTAATCTCACCGGATGGTTCGGCGCCGTTATTTCCTGGTATCTGCTCACGTTTCTGGGGTATGGGTCCTACCTGTTGACCGGTCTGGTTTTTTTGTTTGGTGCGATGGTGTTTTTCCGGATTGAGGTTCCGTCCCTCTTTCAGAAATTCCTTGCCCTCGTCATGCTGATGGCGGCCGGAATTACGTTCGGTGCGCTGATCACACCCGAGTCGTTCGGGAAGGAGACCCCGAGGACGATGATCGGGTACGGAGGTCTGTACGGGGAATTTTTACTGAAGCTTCTGATGCCGCGTGTCGGGCGGATCGGCGCTTACTTCTGTACGTTCACGGTGACCATCGCCTCACTTCTGCTCGGCACAAACCTGGTATTTTATCCGTATATAAAAAAAATGATGAACGCGGCCGTTGAAGAGGGGCGGGGGCTGAAACCGGTTCTGTCGTCGTTTTCGGAGGCCCTTCGAAGTGGTGTGCGGATTTTTTTCAAGGTCCTGCTTCTACCGCTGAAGGGTGTGGGTATGCTGGGGACGATGGTCGGAAAAGGACTGAAGGTCGG
Organism: uncultured Planctomycetia bacterium; assembly: GCA_964606115.1. Taxonomy (GTDB): domain Bacteria; phylum Planctomycetota; class MHYJ01; order CAYXQY01; family CAYXQY01; genus CAYXQY01. Next base: position 8,944 of record CAZSFH010000005.1, read on the forward strand.
TTTCGCGAAAACCCGTTCCGGTGTGAAGGATATTATACAGGAACGTCAGGAAATGTACGATCAACTGCTGCAGGATCAAAAGGAGGTGTCCGGGAAACAACCCCAGAAGGAACCGGATCAGATCGACACGGCTGGAAGCAAGGAAGGAGGAACACAAACGGCGGTGCCCGAACGGAAGAAGAATTCGGAACAGGACAACGAGCGTGAGAATACCGGGAGCCCCACCGGTGGGACGGGGGACGGATCGGGTAACGGATCTCCTTCCGGATCGTCGTCGACCGATTCCGCCGACACCGGGTCGGACCGGGAGAAGACCGAGCGGGCGGTGTTTAATCCCTCCGAGGACGAAGATTATGAACTTCCTCCCCTTTCTCTGCTAACCGAAGCCGACGAGGATTCATCTTCGAAAAACCGGGAGCTGATCGAAAAGAACAAGGAGGTCATTCAGGAGACGCTCGATAGTTTTGGTATCGACGGGGAGGTGGTCAACAGCAGTACGGGACCGGTGATCACGCAGTACGAAATTGAACTTGCGCCGGGGGTTCAGGTCTCAAAGCTGATCAGCCGTTCAGATGACTTCGCAATCGCACTGAAAGCCGCCAGTGTCCGAATTGTATATCCCATTCCCGGCAAGTCGACCATTGGAATCGAGGTGCCGAACGCCTATCAGGGGCTCGTCCGGGTGCGGGAATTGTGGGAGGAAGTGGGAGATCAGGTGTCGGATTACCGCGTGCCGCTTCTGCTGGGGCGAAGTGCGGACGGGGATCCGGTGCACGTGGATCTGGCCGAAATGCCGCACCTCCTGGTGGCCGGGACAACCGGTTCCGGGAAGTCGGTCTGCCTGAAAAATATCATTATCGGTCAGCTTCTGTGTCGCCGGCCGCAGGAATTAAAGTTACTGATGGTGGATCCGAAGATGGTGGAATTGACCCGGTTCGAGGGAATTCCCCACCTCATCTCGCCCATTATCAAGAACATGAAGAAGGTGACGAGGTCCTTCGAATGGCTCGTGGATTACATGGAAGAGCGATATAAGCTGTTGCAGCTCACGGGCTGCACGGACCTCGACGATTACAATGCGCTTGACGAGGAAGAGGCCAAAAAGCGTCTGGACAAGAAAGGAAAGGATCCGGACCTCTATCCGGGATACCAGCCGCGGATTGTCGCACTCGTCGATGAGCTCGGCGACCTGATGAGCGTTGCATCGAATGAAGTGGAGACCACGGTTACGCGAATTGCTCAGAAAGCCCGCGCGGTCGGTATTCACATGATTCTCTGCACCCAGCGTCCGTCGTCGGACGTGATTACCGGGCAGATTAAATCCAACATGCCCGCTCGCGTCTCTTTCAAAGTGATGTCGGGGGTGAACTCCCGGATTATTATCGACCAGAACGGGGCGGAGGATCTGATTGGCGACGGAGACATGCTTCTTACGCTACCCGATCAGGAACAGCCGATTCGAGCTCAGGGGGCGCTCGTGGAAGAGGATGAGATCGAGGCGGTCTGCGAGCACTGGAAAGACGAAGCCGGAAAACTCCGCAACGACTCCCTGCCGGACATTCCGAGCGTGGAAGAAGGAATGTCGTCCAAAGAAGCGGAGATGAAAGAGAACCTCGAGGAGCAACAGGACCAGGAGGCGGATCAGGAGGAAGAAGAGGATGAGGGGCCGGACGTGGACGAAAAATTCGTGGATGCGGTGGACGTCGTGGTGGAAAACGATCGTGGTTCGGTCTCTTTCATTCAGCGAAAGCTGAAGATCGGTTACACCCGTGCTTCTCGTATCATGGAGCAGATGCATGAAGAGGGAATCGTCGGACCGCACCGGGGAAACAAGCCGAGGGAGGTGTTGATCGACGAGGAAGAATGGCAGAGCCTGAAAGAGAACGGTCAACCGATGTAGCGCTCTTTAGAGGAACAGGGTAGGAGGGTGGGGTTTAGTCCGATTCCAGCTGCCGCCTGTAGGCCTCAAACCGTTTTGTCATTTCTTTTTTGTGGTCCGGTAGATTCGAGCTTCGAGCGTATATTCGAATATGGTGAGTGGATTGCTTTCCTTTCTGTATCGTATCGGGTACGTACATTCCGAACCGACCCTGTTTCCGATATGCGCTTATTCCCTTCCCCTTCGGATGGGAGGGATTTGACATCAGCTGAAGGACGAACGGACGATTTTCAATCTTAAATCGGACCGCAAACCAGTCCGGAACGCGATCATCCTGAAGCTCACGTGCGGGGGGATACATGTATTCCACCGATTGTTTTTGGACGTTCTCGTGCAGTCGCACGTGATAACCTCCGTGTTCCGTATCTCCTTTCAGTTTGACCGTTCCCTCCGTGGCTTTCAGCGTGGAGAGCTGGTCGAACAGGGTCGATTTGTCGGACGGGGGTTGATGCACCACGATCGTGCGGTGTTCCGTCAGCAGTTTGGTGTTTCCGGACTTCCAGTCGACCTGTATCGTCAGGTAGGCGGCTTTCTTTGACGTTTCACGGCGGAGGGTTTTGACGTAGACCTGTCGTGTGCCATCGGGAAGTGACCAGGTATTCGCGGCACCTATATTTTGCACGGTTGTATTGCGCCACCCGAGAAATACGCCGGCCTGGTGTGGTTTCGGGGGTACTGGTTTCCGGGTGAGGGTCCGTTTTCCAGACGCGTCCGACGGATCCATGATATGGGTATACACCCGTTTCAGGGATTCTTTCGAATCGGACGACGAGCTGATGACCAGACGGACCAACGGCCGGTTTTCATAGGTAACACGAACGTCGTTCGCCTTCTTCGAAATTTCGAACTCATCGGATGGAGCGACGGAGGTGGAAAGAAAGAGAACAACAATCGATATGAAAACGAGCAAGCCCCGCTGTGGCATCATGTAATCTCTCCTGTCAATTTTCAGCGTTCAGATCTGATCAACCAGTTTCTCCCGATCGTACGTACTCGTATTGTAACACAAACATCCAGAAGATTCACCCACATGCCGATCCAGCGTCGTTCTTTCTACCAGCACAGAAACCAAAGACGTTGTCATGTTAAATCATACCGATCAACTCTCCAGGCCCGAATATGTTGTGAAGAAACCTCACATAAAATCCCGTAAATATGACTTTTAGTCTATTTTTTCGGGTTTAGCCGTTTGATCCGCATGTTCAGTCATGATATAGTGTGCCTGATTTTGATTTGGAACCTCCCGCTCGAACGTGGTAAGGAGGTGTGGTTCTTTTTTTGATTTCATTTTTATCATTGAGAATCATGTTTGACATTGACAGTCCGGACGAAGTGATTGACGTTGTGGATGATCGGGGGATCAAGTTTATTAAGTTCTGGTTCACCGACATTCTTGGGTTTCTAAAAGGTTTCACGATCACCCGGCAGGAGCTTGAGGACGCCTTCGAGGGTGGAATGGGATTTGACGGTTCGTCGATCAAGGGGTTCACCCGGATTGACGAGAGTGACATGGTGGCGATGCCGGATCCGTCCACCTTCAAGATCATACCGGACATTCTCCAGGAAGAGGCGTCGGCGATGATGTTCTGTGACATCAAACAGCCCGACGGCACGCCTTACAAGGGCGACCCGCGGTACGTGCTCAAGCGCGCGATCGGTCGGGCCGAGGAGAATGGGTTCACGGATTTTTTCGTCGGTCCGGAACTCGAGTACTTTTATTTTGAAAATGAGACGGAAGCGAAAGGTCTGGATTACGGCGGATACTTCGATTTTATTCCGCGAGACGAAGCCCGGGACCTCCGGCGTCAGACCATTAACGCGCTCGAGGAACTCGGCATCCAGGTCGAATACGCGCATCACGAAGTCGCACCGTCCCAGCATGAGATCGACCTTCGATACAAAGAGGGTCTCGAAATGGCGGACACGGTCATGACGTACCGGTACGTCGTCAAGGAAGTTGCGCACCTGAACGACGTGTACGCGACGTTTATGCCGAAGCCGATTAAGGGCGAAAACGGATCCGGCATGCACACGCACATGTCCCTGTTCGAAGGGGATGAGAATGCGTTTTTCGACGCCGACGATGAGTATCACCTGTCGGACGTCGGGAAACAGTACACGGCCGGTGTGCTGGAGCACGCCCGGGAACTGACAGCGGTTTCCAACCAGTGGGTCAATTCCTACAAGCGCCTCTGTCCGGGTTATGAGGCACCGGTGTACGTGACGTGGGCCCAGCGGAACCGGAGTGACATGATTCGTGTACCGGTCTACCGTCCGGGTGAGGAAAAAGCGACCCGGATCGAGTTCCGGAGTCCCGATCCGAGCTGTAACCCGTACCTTGCTTTTGCGACGATGCTTCGCGCCGGTCTGGCAGGAATTGAGAACGAATACGATCTGTCCGAACCCGTCGAGGAGAACGCCTACGCGATGTCGGACGAGGAGCTGGAGGAGCGGAACATCGGAATTCTTCCGGGAAACCTCTTCGAGGCCATTCAGGAGCTCGAGGACAGCGAGCTCATGCGTGATGCGCTCGGGGACCACGTGCACAAAAATTTCCTCGAGAACAAAGAGGTGGAGTGGGAAGAGTTCCGGACCAACGTCACGGAATACGAAATTGAGGAGTATTTGCCCATCCTTTAACGTTTCTCCACGAATCCCCCCGTTGCGGTTCGGGGGATTCGGAACAACCGATAAGATTTTACCGGGATCTCCGTCTCCACGGAGGTCCCGGTTTTTTTTATGTTCTCACCCGGGTCGTCCCCTCCTGTTTGAGAATGGGGCGTTCCGGAGCGACTCTCGATTACAGGGAGAGGCGTCAAACGATTTGATTCGGGGTGGGGGTCTGTTGTAGAATTTCAAATGAATGTGTTGAAATTGTACAGTTTGTGTCGGCGTCCGAATCACCGAACTGGAGATGTTTATCATACTTACTTCTGGAGGTATCAAAAATGGCTGTTACACTGGGTGAAGATCTTGAAGACGGAAAACGGGAGGCACTGAGTGCTGCAATGAAGAGCATCGAGCGTGAGCACGGGAAGGGGTCCATCATGGTTCTGGGAAACGACCGGGACCTGGATATCGAAGGAATCTCCACCGGCTCGATCGGCCTTGACTGGGCACTTGGCGGTGCCGGTATTCCCCGGGGCCGGGTCATTGAAGTTTTTGGGCCGGAGTCGTCGGGAAAGAGTACGATCTGTATGCAGACCGCGGCCTGTGCGCAAAAGATGGATCAGGGCGTCGCGGCGTACATCGACGCGGAGCACGCGCTGGATCCCAATTACGCGAGAAAACTCGGGCTGGATCTGGACAACCTGTTGCTTTCTCAGCCCGACTACGGGGAGCAGGCGCTGGAGATCTGTGAAACCCTGGTACGGTCCAACGCGGTGGATCTGATCGTCATCGACTCGGTTGCGGCCCTGGTTCCCCGGAAAGAGCTGGAAGGGGAAATGGGAGATGATCAGGTGGCTCTTCAGGCTCGACTCATGTCCAAGGCGCTTCGAAAGCTGACCTCGGCCATTAACAAGTCGAACACCAGTGTGATCTTCACGAACCAGATTCGAGAGAAAGTCGGGGTGCAGTTCGGAAATCCCGAAACCACGTCCGGCGGTCGGGCGCTGAAATTTTATTCGTCCGTCCGCGTGGATCTGCGCCGTAGTTCGTCGATCAAGGATTCGGACGGCAACATGATCGGGAATACGATCAAGGCGCGCGTTGTCAAGAACAAAACCGCACCTCCATTCCGGCCCGCGCAGTTCGACATTATGTATAATGAGGGAGTCTCACGAACGTCGGAACTGATATCGCTCGGCGAGGAACACGATGTGATCGAGCGAGCCGGAGCCTGGTATTCGTACGGCGAGACGAAGCTCGGGCAGGGAAAAGAAAACGCTCGAGGTTTCCTCGAGGAAAATCCCGAGGTGGCCGATGAAATCGAAGAGGCCATCCGTGAGGAGCTGGAAATGAACACGTCGGGAAGCACGGATGAAGAGGAGGCGGACGAGGACGCCGCGGAAGTCGAAGAAGAGGAACCGGACAGCGACGGCGAGGGGAAAACGGACACCGAAGACGAACAGGACCAGGAACCGGAGACCCCTGAGGCCAAAGCCGGATAGGGTTCACCACGGAGCACCGGGAGATTGTGAATGGCGAAACCGAAAAAGGTTTACGTCTGTGAAGAGTGCGGGCATGTCTCCGCTACGTGGGGGGGTAAATGTTCGAACTGTCAGGAGTGGGATACGCTCGTGGAACGATCCGACGCCGATCGGAGCGGTGGAGGGGACGGGAAGGAAATGGGTTCGGCTCCAGAGACAAGGCGGCTAAATGAGGTTGAGGCGGAACGGGAGGAGCGGATCTCCATCGGCGTGGATGAGCTCGACCGGTTGTTCGGAGGTGGGGTGGTCTCCGGTGGTGTGACCCTGATTGGCGGGGAGCCGGGTATTGGAAAGTCCACACTTCTCCTTCAGCTCTGTCATCCCCTTTCAACGACGGATCAACCCGCGCTGTACGTGAGTGCGGAGGAGTCCGGGGCACAGACGGCGATGCGCGGACGGCGGTTAAACGTTGATCCCGAACGGATTGAGCTTCTCTGTGAGACCCAGCTTTCGCGGATCCGGACGGTTCTCGATGAACGAACCCCGTCGGTTGTGGTGGTGGATTCCATCCAGATGATTCGAAAGCGGGATGTGGATGCTTCGGCGGGGTCGGTGACCCAGATTCGAGAGTGTACCAATGAACTCGTAAAATTCACCAAATCCCGCGGTATTCCGCTGTTTATTGTCGGACATGTGACGAAGGAGGGAACCATCGCCGGGCCGAAGACGATGGAGCACATGGTGGATACGGTTCTGTATTTCGAAGGGGACGGCGAGGGACAGACCCGCGTGCTGAGATCGGTGAAGAACCGGTTCGGTTCCACCAACGCCGTCGCACTTTTGAAAATGACCGGCGAAGGCCTGAAGCAGGTAAAAAACCCTTCACAGTATTTTCTGGAACAGCATAAGGAGGATGTGCCGGGCCGTATTTCCGTACCGACACGGGTCGGGAACCGTACCCTGACCCTCGAGGTGCAGGCCCTGACCAGCTACACGGATTACGGAAATCCGGCCCGGCGATGTTCGGGTATGGAGAAGGATCGAATGACAATGGTTCTTGCCGTGCTGAAGAAGCGGGCGGGGCTGGCTATAGGAGACCAGGACGTGTACGTCAACGTGGCGGGCGGCGTGTCGATTTCGGAACCGGCGGGGGATCTCCCCATGGCGCTCGCCGTTGCGTCCAGTTTTCAGGATCGACCGGTGCCCTCGGATACCGCGGCCGTCGGGGAGATCGGTCTGGCGGGGGAGATCCGGGATGTGAACCAGCTTTCTTCGCGGTTCAACGAAGCAAAGCAGCTGGGATTCGAGCGTATTCTGGTGCCGGAAAATGAACGAAAAGACGTATCCGGACCGGACGGCCTCACGGTTACGACGGTTTCCAACGTGTCCGAGGCCCTGGAGCTGATATAGTCGGAAAAGGGAGGGAAGTTTGGGCACGTTCGGGCGGAATTTCTTTCCCGTCTCCATATGGAAACGACGGATTACGGAGGGGTCAGTTGGTTTCGAACAGTGCGTCGTGCAGGATCTGGACGGTCTGTTCCGCGTTTGCCTCGTCGACGATCAGGGACAGGTTAATTTTCTGTTTTCCCTGCGTGATCATCTGGGGATGTATACCGTTCTGATTCAGTTCGGCAAACACCTTTTCGTGTACCTCGGTGCTGGTTTTCATACCCTCCCCGACGATACAGATGATGGCTTTGTCCGGGGCGATTTCCACGTCGCAGAACTCCGAAAGTTCCTCCCGGGCCGCGTCCAGCCGGTTTCCCGAGTCCGTGGTGCACGAGACGGAGACTTCGGAAGTGGAGACCATGTCAATAACAATTTCATGGCGTGCAAACACCCGGAAGATCTGTTCCATAAATCCGTGCCGGGCCAGCATATTGGGGGAAGCAATGTCGATCAGGTGGATTCCTTCCTTGTGAACGATCGAGGTAACCGTGCGGTTCACCTCCGGGTCTCCCGGCAGAATTTCGGTGCCTTCCGATTCCGGCTGGAACGTATTCAGCATGCGAATCGGAATATTGTCCTCGACGGCGGGAATCAGGGAGGAGGGATGAATGCGTCCACCGTAGTAGGCCAGTTCACTGGCCTCGGGGAAACTCATGGTGCGAATCGGTTGTGCCGTCTCCACAACTCGCGGATCCGCCGTCATGACGCCTTCCACATCACTCCAGATCTGTATTTCCTCCGCACCGGCCGCGGCGCCGATAAACGAAGCGGAATAATCACTTCCATTCCGGCCGAGTGTCGTGATGTCTCCCTCCCGGTTTTTTCCGATAAATCCGGTTACCACCGGTATCATGGATCGTTCGGAGAGTTCCTGGCGGATGCGTTCCCGCGCTTCCGGAATGGGCTCGGCGGAACCGAAGTTCGAATTTGTAATCATCCCCAGATCGTACGCGTCCACCGGTTCGGCGTCGAGGCCCTTCTGCTGAAGACGCGCGGCGACCGTTCGGACCGAAAGACGTTCTCCGAACGAGAGGACGTAGTCTTTTGTGCGAGGGGTCAGTTCCTTG
>CAZSFH010000005.1:17499-24521 GCA_964606115.1 uncultured Planctomycetia bacterium
CCATGCAGATTCCCCGCAGAAGATCCTCGAGTTCAAGGAGAAGTTCGTCGATCCGGTTCTTCAGGTTGGGATCGTCAAACGACTCAATCAAGTTGAGGTGTCGGTCCCGAATGGAGTCGACGGACGGATCACCGTCCGCGGCGTTCTCCGCGGCGTCAATCAGCAGATCCGTCACGCCGGAGTGAGCGGAGACCACCAGGATCGGGTTCCGATCCCGGTTCTCCGCCACGATGTCAGTGACCCGGTTGATCCGGTCGGCGGAACCGACGGAGGTCCCGCCAAATTTCATGACGATCATAGGGGTCAGATGCTCTGAAGAGCCGTCTGAATTTCGTTCAGGTCGGGACGGTTGCCGGGATCGTCCGTTTTCCAGGTATACTGAATCTGCCCGTCCTGGTCGATGACGAAGACGCTTCGCTGGGCGACGTCCTTCAGACCAAGCAGATCGTCATATTTCACACCATATGCATTTATGGCGTCCCGGTTGAAATCACTGAGCAGGTTGAAATTCAGGTTTTCTTTCCGGATGAACTCGTTCTGAACGAACGGGCTATCGACACTGATCCCGTACACCTGAGCGTTGAGCTCTTCGAGATCACTCAGGGCGTCCCGGAAATCGCATAATTCTTCCGTGCAGACGGAACTGAAGGCCAGGGGATAGAAAGCCAGTACGGCATTGCCCTCTTCCAGAATTTCTTCGAGGGTGATATCGTCATGATTTTCTCCGTCGCAACAGGGGAGTTCGAAGGATGGAGCTTGATCGCCGGTCTGTACGCTCATAGCTGAAATGATTGATTAAGGTGTTCAAAAAAAATAGCCGGACAACAAGTATATCAGGCGTAATGATCCGCTTTCAAGAGTCAAAGAATACCGAATCTACCCTGAACTGACTGGTGATTTCATACCCGAAACATTGATCTGTAACGCACATCACGGGTAATCACGTTCCGGCGCTGCCGGGCGGTCGGCGGCCGAGGTGGGTTTTTTTAGGGTGAGCAGATGGGGGTTTGTTGCCGCGGTGTCATAGATGGACTCGAACAGTTCCAGATCGTCTGAACCTTCCCAATCACCACCCTCCAGTTTGATGAAAAGGGGTTGAGTCCCGTCAAAAAGAAGGGTTGGCACCCCGAAGACACCGTATTCTTCCGCTCCTTCCTGGTGTTCCGCCCCGACGTCCTCACGAAATGTTTGGTTCTCAAGATCGTCTCGTAGTTCCTGTTCGTTCAGATTGAGATTTTCTGCGATTGAGGTGAGGGTCTCGATGCGGGTAATATCACGGTCCCGGTCATGGTGAGTTCTGAACAGTTCCCGGTGATACGGTTCAAACGCCTCAGGACCTTCACGTTTCCGTACGCTGTGTGCGGCTTCGTGAGGCGGAAGATCTCTGGAGTCAAAGGAGGGGTCTTCCCACGCCGACCAGTCGTCAGCGCGGGATTTCGGGTGGTTCATCTGCTCGAGGAGAAACGATTTCCACGTACGATTCACATCGTACGAAGCTTCCTTCGCCACGCGGTCGAGCCACAACGTGACCCGGTACGCGTACGGTCAGACGTAACAGCTCCAGATGGTCAGGTCGAGTGAGGTCATGTTGGTTGAAATCTGGGAGACGTCCTCATCTTCGGTCGTTTAAAACGGAACGAAAGAGGAGAGTCGGTAAATCAAAAATGAATTTGAGTTGTCGGAACTTTTTACAATTCCGACCCCGTTTACTAATTCGAGAAAGAGATTACAGCAAACCGGATTCCCCTCTAACATGAAAACGTTTCACTTCCGCACAACGCAACGATTACAGGTGACAGGCCACTCTCCTCTTTGATCCCTGTGATCCTACCCCTCCGTACTCCAACGCATGGCCCGGGTGTTCCCGCCACCCGGGTCATTATTTTTTGACCGAATGGGCCGGTCCTGATGAGCAGCAACTGGAGAGAATCTCAAGGATTTTTGAAGCAGATGAGACTAAATTATAACGGATTTCCGAGCTGTTTCCAGGCGGCCACCTGAGGGAACTACGGCGTGATGAAAAATGAGAATAGGACATGGAAAAGTAAATTGTGTCCAAATTCGCTGATAAAGCGAATCGAGGGTCAAGGAGATGTTTTTAATCCATTTTTCGTGATCGGTTTTGTTTTCGTTGGAACCATTCATCGAGGGGACGCCGTTAATTGAACCATAGATGAATCGGAGCTGGCCGAATGATGATTTCGTGCCGGTGTCCCGATCCATCTCCTCGTGTTATCGTTTTTTCTTATCACCCGATAAGGAGGTCTACCTCATGATGAACTGGAAAAGCTGGGCGCTGTCCTTGCTTGCGATTTCCATTATGGCCGTCGGTTTACCCCAGACGGCTCAGGCGCAGGGTTCGGAGCGGAAAAAGATCCGAATTGTCGGATCCAGTACCGTGTATCCGTTCTCAAGTGCTGTTGCGGAGGAGTTTGGTCAAACGACACGATTCCCGACACCCGTGGTTGAATCCACCGGCAGTGGTGGAGGACACAAGCTATTCGGAAAAGGGGGGGGTCTCGATACTCCGGATCTCACCAACTCCTCGCGGAAAATGAAGGTGAGCGAGTACACCCGTGCGAAAAAGAACGGCGTGGGAAAGATCACCGAAGTCGTCATCGGCTACGACGGACTTACGATCGCTCAGAACAAAGCGAATGATCCCGTCAATTTTACCCTGAAACAGATCACCCTTGCCATCGCGGCCAAGGTGCCGAACCCGAATGGTTCGGGTCTGGTGGACAATCCGTACAACAGGTGGAGCGACATCAGTTCCGAGCTCCCCGATCGAGAGATCAAGGTTTACGGTCCACCGACCACCTCCGGTACTCGAGACGCCTTTGAAGATCTGGTGATGGAACACGCCACTTCAAACATCTCGGCGTATGACGGGGAGTTCACGAAGATCCGTCAGGATGGTCCCTGGATCAATGCCGGTGAGAACGACAATCTGATTGTCAAGAAGCTGGACAAAAACAAAGAGGCCTTTGGTGTCTTTGGGTACAGTTTCCTGGACAACAACCGGGACAAGATTCAGGCCGTGAACGTCAACGGCGTCGCCCCGAAACCGGAGACCGTCTCATCCGGTGATTATCCGATTTCTCGCAGTCTGTTTTTCTACATCAAGGCCTCGCACCTGGATGATGTTCCGGGCATGTACAAGTACGTGGAAATGTTCATGAGCGAGGACATGATCGGCCCGGGTGGACAGCTTTCGAAGCTCGGCCTGATCCCGCTTCCGGATCATCTTCGGAAGGCCTCGCGTGAGCGTGTCATGAGCCTTGATCCGCTCGAGCTGAAGGACGGTAAGCTCGAGACCCTGCAGGATTACGCCAAGAAGAATGGCTTCTCCATGAAGCGGTAAACAGTAAGCGATTCTTCCTCACTCACTCCCTCTGCTGAGCGGGCGGTCGTTCGGATGGCCCGCTCAGCAATTTTCCTCAGTTCATGAAAAGGAATTCTGGGCGGGGACAAGCATGGACGGCTTAATTCTCTTCAAAGAGGGAAGTGAAGTCATGATTCAGGGGAAGGAATGTTAGACGAATGATACTTCTGCTCTCATTCCTGATTGTGATCGCAGCACTCGGCGGTATCGGGTACTTTGTCGGACGATCTAAAACACTTTCGTTCGTTCGCGAGGGGGCGGTTCTCGGAACCTCACCCGGCTACTACGGATGGTATGTCATCATCTTCATGTTTGCACCGGTGGTTACCATCAGCTTGGTACTGGCGATCCTCAGCTGGATGAATATGATTCAGGTTCCGCTCTTATACCTTGTTACCGGTTGGATCACGGTTCCCGCTCTGCTTCTCTGGCCGGCCGTGCGGACGATTCATCCGTCACTGGGCGTGCGGCGTATCTGTGAATGGGTGGTGTACGGCCTTCTGATGGCGGCAGCAATCATTTCAATTCTCACCACCGTCGGAATTCTGTTCTCCGTGCTGTTCGACGCCCTGAAATTTTTTGAGGAAGTGGGGTTCTGGAAGTTTCTGTTCGGGACCGAGTGGGCACCGGGAGGAGCGTTTCTGGAGTCCGCCGGACGTGGGGGAGAACAGGGAACGGGGGCGTCGTACGGTTCCGTTCCGCTGTTTGCCGGAACGCTGGTTATCACGGCGATTGCCATATCGGTTGCGGCTCCCATTGGTCTGCTATCGGCCACCTACATGTCCGAGTACGCTTCCCGGCAGATGCGCTCGGTTGCGAAACCGATCCTGGAGATCCTGGCGGGAATCCCCACCGTCGTGTATGGTTTTTTCGCAGCCATTACCATCGCCCCGATGCTTGTCAGCGCTTCGGATGCAATTCTGAATTTTTTAAATCATCAGTTACTCCCTCTGATCGGCGTTTCGGGAGAACCGCTTGCGGTCGACATGAGCTATCAGAACGCGTTCGCACCGGGGATCGTGATGGGCATTATGATCATTCCGTTGATGTCATCGCTGTGTGACGATGTCATGACATCCATTCCGGATGAGGTGCGAAACGGTGCATTTGCCCTCGGGGTCTCTCGATCCGAGATGATCAAAAGTGTTGTCTGGCCCGCGTCGTTACCCGGTATTATCTCGGCTCTTCTGCTTTCGATTTCGCGTGCCGTGGGAGAAACCATGATTGTCGTCATGGCGGCGGGTCTCGCTGCTGGCTGGCCGCCCGACCCGTTTCAGGGGACGTCCACCGTGACCGTTCATATTGTTTACAACCTTACCGGAGATCTTGCTTTCGATAATCCGCAGACCCTGTCCGCATTTGCTCTCGGACTGGAACTGCTGGTGGTGACCCTTGTGTTGAATGTGATTTCGTCCATCGTCATTCGGCGCTTTCGCCATCAACATACGGGACAGTAAAACGTTTTTTCACCTCATCTCATCGGATTTGATTTGGTATGAAGCCCGACGATCAGGATACGGACACAATCCGGAAACAGCTAAGGCAGGATCAGGAAGCGTCTGATCGTTTATCCCGACGAAAATGGAAGGAGTGGCGGTTTAAGCTCTACACGTTCAGTGCGCTTCTGTTTGCGGCCGGGTTCGTGACCTTTTTTCTTTATGATCTTGTACGAAAGGGATACTCCGCTCTGTGGCAGGCCGAGGTGAAGACGAAAATTACGTACTCCCCCGAGACCATGAAGGATCCCAAAACGGCGTTTCCGGAGGAGGTTCGGGATCTGGTGAGTCCGGCGGTGATACGCAAAATTCGCCGGACGGGCCAATCCCCATCCATCCAGATGACCGTTCATTACGACCGGGCGTCCGTCGAGAATCCAGAGAAGGCGATCCAGTCGATCACGCTCGAGAAAGACGAGTTTCCGGTCTACCTCGACAAAGGCCCTTTTGACGTACCACGAGACCATCTTCTTCAGATGATCGGTCCAGTTGCTATGAACAGCATTCGGACGACCCTGCAGAAGGGGGATCCTCCCGGAAAGAAGGAGGTGTCCCTGATCGGTTCCGGGGCTTTACAGCAGCATATGCTGAGCATGGATCAATCCCCGTTTCCGGACGAGGTACAAACGTCCGTCGAGAACATGATTAAAACGGACCGGGTCACGATGAAGTTTAATCACGAACGCTTTGGGGAACAGGAGACCGTTGAGAAATGGATTGTGCTCGATTCGGACGCGGACCAGTTTGTGAAAAATCATTATAGTGACGTCGGATATCGAGCGGACGTGTATCGACGCCTTATGAAGAAACTGGGGCGGTCGCCGGTTCCGGATCCGGACCTCGAAAAGTTGTTGGCGGAAATAAAGAAGTTCGAAGAGCTGACAATCGCGAAACAGGAGAAACAATCGGACGGGTCGAATTCGGAAAGGGGGGAGGAGGGGGACGGTACCGCAGCCAATCCGGATCGCAAATCCCGGAGTGCGTCGGAGCAGCAGGAAATCCGGGTGAGTTCGACGTCCCGATTAAAGGAACTGATCAACGGCTGGAAGAACACCAGGACCATTGAACGACTGAAAGAGGAAGGAACGATTGCGCTTTCGTTCAATGATTATTTCTTTCTAAACACGGACTCGTCGGAGAACCCCGAGGTGGCGGGCATGAAATCAGCCGTCGTGGGTTCCGTTTTTGTTCTCCTGGTCGTTCTCGTGACGGCCGTGCCAATTGGCGTGATGACCTCCGTTTATCTTGAAGAGTTTGCGCCGGACAACTGGTTGACCCAGATCATTGAGATTAACATTAATAACCTTGCGGCGATTCCCTCGATACTCTACGGCCTGCTGGGACTGGCTTTCTTCGTCAACACCGTGGGATTCCCCCGGTCCGCCGTGATCGTCGGGGGGTTAACCCTTTCTCTGATGACCCTGCCGATCGTGATCATCAGCTCCCGGTCCGCACTCCGGGCCGTTCCGGATTCCATCCGGATGGCCGGATTCTCAATGGGTGCGACACGGTGGGAGGTGGTTTTGCATCATGTTCTTCCCCAGTCCATCACCGGGATCCTGACCGGAACCATTATTGGACTGGCACAGGCGATGGGCGAAACCGCTCCGCTTATCATTATCGGGATGGTCGGTTTCTTCCCTAACACGCCAGAATCGATATTCGATTCTTCGACCGTGATGCCCGCACAGATTTTTCAATGGTGGAGCCTGCCGCACAGGGCATTTGAAAGTCGAGCTGCACTCGCGATTCTTTTATTGTTATTCGTCCTGTTTCTGCTAAACGGAACGGCGGTTTTTATTCGAGCGAAAACTCAGGAAACGGGGTCGTAATGACATGAACAAGGAGACATCGACATCAACGAAAACGCACGAGGAACCGGAGGCGGCAGCGGATTCACAGTCGGATACGGATACGGACGTGAAGTCGCATTTCGCGGACCAGGTGGTCGACCGGCCGGCTCCGGATGAGCGAACGGATCATTCGCCGCTTCTAAAAACAAGCGATTTCTCCGTGTATTACGGCGACCTGGAAGCAGTGAAGGACGTGTCGATCGAGGTTCCTCGAAAAGAAGTCACGGCGATCATTGGCCCCAGTGGTTGCGGGAAAAGCACGTTTATCAAATCCATCAATCGGTCATC
>CAZSFH010000005.1:24531-28336 GCA_964606115.1 uncultured Planctomycetia bacterium
GATGACCGATTTAATCGATAACTGTCATACGGAAGGGGACATGTGGCTGGACGGTGAGCATGTGTACGACGAAGACGTGGACGTGGTCTCCCATCGGCGTCGGATTGGGATGGTGTTCCAGAAGCCGAATCCGTTTCCGAAAAGTATCCGACGAAATATCACGTACGGACCTCAGCTTAGGGGATGGAGCGGACGAAAGGATCTGGACGAACTCGTCGAGCAAACCCTTCGCGAGGCGGCGCTCTGGGAGGAAGTGCAGGAACGTCTTGACCGTGACGCACGAGACCTGAGCGGTGGACAGCAGCAGCGTCTCTGCATCGCGCGGGCGCTGGCCATTGAGCCACAGGTGGTCTTGCTCGACGAGCCGACCTCCGCTCTTGATCCGGGAGCCATGCGACGCATTGAAGAACTGATCAAGAAACTCCGTGGAGAGTATACGATTATCATTATCACACACAACATGCAGCAGGCCGCTCGTATTTCCGATTACACCGCGTTTCTTTACGAAGGAGAACTGATTGAATTCAACTCAACCGAACAATTATTCATGAATCCGGACCAGGAGATGACAGCGGAATACATCACCGGACGCTTTGGTTGAACGGAGGAAATCCGGTGGAACATTCCGGGTGAAGGGTGACGTTGAACAAAAAAAAGCCGGGACATAATGCTGCGAATTCCCGGTCTGGACTAGAAAGGTTGTTTTATTTCGTCTCTTTTTTGAATTGCATTCCGATAAGGAGGGCAGATGAATTCGATGACGTCCAATGCGAACAGCCGGACGGTCTGGTCCCTGATCTGTTTCATGGGACTTCTGGCTGTGCTTCTCCTTCCGGCCGAAGCTGGCGCTCAGGAGGACGATAACGCCCTGAACGTCTTTTTTTCGGACGGGAGCGGTAAACTCAACTGGGAGACCGCAGACGGTCGGTTCAGCGGTGAGCTCGGTGGTCGGATTATGTTTGACTTCACCGCTGGTGACATCGACAGCAACGTCGAGGCGGCTACCGGTGCGGACGCCGACGGTGTTGAATTTCGCCGTGCACGTCTGTTCACCGAAGGAACCCTCTACGACATCGGTTATAAATTCCAGGTCGACTTTGCCGGTGCCCCGGTGGATCTCAAGAGTGTGTACCTGGAATTTCCGATGCCGATCCCGAACGCGGGTCTGAAAGTGGGGAAGTTTAAGGAGGATATGAGTCTTGCTGAAAAAACCTCCTCCAAATACATCTCCCTGATGGCCCGTCCCATTCTGACCGAATGGGCCGGCGATCGTGATCTGGGGGCTCAGCTCGGTGGTGGAGCCGTCGACGGAAGGTTGCATTACGGTATCGGCGTGTTTCGTGGTGACAACATCGTTAACGGCCGATCCTCAACGTCCGACGGGGATTACAAAGCCACCGGACGTCTCGCGTTCGTTCCCTGGAGCGCAGACGAAATGAGCAAGCTCATCCACATCGGAGCATCCGGTTCGTACACGTCCCTCGATGATGATCTTACCAGTTCAGAGGATCACGAACCGGAAGTGCACCTCGCGCCCGATTTTGTGGATACCGGTTCCTTCGGCCCGACCGAAAACGACACGCGGTACGGTGCCGAGCTTGCCTTTGTGTTCGGACCGTTTTCCATTCAGTCGGAGTACATGGAACGTGATTACGATTTGAGTTCCAGTGCTCCCGGTTCGGATCCGACGTTTGACAGCTGGTACGCGCAGGCCTCCTACTTTCTCACGGGCGAACATCGTCCGTATGATGGTGGGGAATTCGACCGGGTGAAACCGAAGTCGAACTTCACCACCGATGGAGGTTCCGGTGCGTGGGAAGTGGCCGCGCGCTACTCCACGATGGATCTGAACGATTCCGGTATCACCGGTGGTGAAACCGACATCATCACCGCTGGCGTGAACTGGTACCTGAATCCGTCCGTTCGCATCATGCTGAACTACACGCATGCAGACGTTGACGATGCGGCCGGAAGTCCCGGCGTGAATGGAGATGGAGACTTCATCAGCACGCGCTTCCAGATCGACTTCTAACGTCAGCGTCGAAAAGAATTCCCGGGGGAGTAGCGAATCCGTTCCTCTTTATCCTAAGGTGAAACAAACCGTTTCACGACAAATAAAGAGATTCGCCTCCCCCGGGTTTCTTTTTTTTCTGCAGGTGCCGTTTTTAATGTTGCTTGAGATGACACATGAGCGTTGTGTCAAGACGTGTCTTCGACTTCCTCACGGGATGGGGTCCGTGTTCGAATACGATTATTTTTGTTTCTCGTGCGGGTATCTCGAACCCTCCTGGCAGATTGACAAATGCTGTTCGAAAGAATGAGCTTTTCTCTTTTTGACTTGTCAGACCGGGTCTTGTTACACGAGGAAGTCCAATGAAACGTTCAAAATGGATGCTCACGGCTTTTACGTTTTGGTTGGGGACACTTCAGTGCCGTAGGGAAAAAGATCGAAAGGGGATTCGGGGATACGTATTGAGCACTGTCTATCCCATATCGACTGAAGTGGCGAGGAGGTTTTAGAAGAACGCCAGGAAGGATGATCTCGCAAACGTGAAGGATTCCGAAACCGGGGGCGGTTTTCAGAAGTACCTTTTGTTATTCGTGAACTTTCTGGTCATCTGGATCCGTTATAAATTCCAGCGAAAGTATCAATGAACGTGCCTGGCAACCAGTTTGCGATGTCTGAGATGAACTCAGAGTTTGACGTTGAGGATACGAATTTAGTTACTCCGAGTGACATCAGCGATCCGGTGCTGGAGACGGATGAACTGAATGTGTTCTACGGGGATAAGCAGGCAATTGACGACGTTACATTGAAGTTCCCGAAGAATTGTATCACGGCCATCATCGGCCCCAGTGGTTGTGGGAAAAGCACCCTGCTTCGTTCACTCAATCGGATGAATGATTTCGTTTCCGAGTGCAGAACGGACGGAGAGGTCAGCTACAGGGGCATTGATATCTACGATGAAAATGTGGATCCGATGGAAATTCGTCATCGAATCAGTATGGTGTTCCAGAAACCGAATCCATTCCCCAGGTCGGTCTATAAAAATGTTTCCTGGGCGCCGTCCATTCATGGACACAACGGAAAAGTGGATGAGCTGGTGGAGAACTGTCTGAAACAGGCGGCCCTCTGGGATGAAGTCAAGGAACGACTCGGTGATTCCGCACTGGCTCTGTCCGGCGGACAGCAGCAGCGGCTCTGTATTGCCAGGGCCATTGCAATTGATCCACAGGTGGTGTTGATGGATGAACCGTGTTCGTCGCTGGATCCGAGTGCAACGTCCCGGATCGAAGATTTGATTCATGAGTTGAATGAAGACTACACGATCGTAATTGTCACGCATAACATGCAGCAGGCGGCCCGCGTGTCGGATTACACCGCTTTCCTGTATAAAGGTGAGCTCATTGAATGGGATAGAACGCACAAACTGTTTACCAATCCGGAGAAAGAAATGACGCAGGATTATATTACCGGCCGGTTTGGATAAACCGCTGGTTCGTTCTCCGTTTGGAATTGGATGGAGGTACGCTTCAGGTTCCAGCCAATACTCTCGAATGTGATTGATGTGATTGAGGAGAAGGCTTATGTCTAAACATTTTCACAATGAACTTGACAAGCTTCGGGAGCAGCTGCTGACGCAGGGAGACCGTGTCGAAGAAGCCATTTCCGGGGCAATCAAAGCGATGCTCAACCGGTGACCGAATTCGAGATCGGGATCTTGTCAAACTCAGTGAAATAGTTGTGTTCGGATCTTGTTACAACCCCGCGTGATGGATACAACGCGCATATTCAGCACTCGTC
>CAZSFH010000005.1:28346-32774 GCA_964606115.1 uncultured Planctomycetia bacterium
GGCAATCAAAGCGATGCTCAACCGGGACGAGAAACTGGCGCGGAAGATTATTGAGAAGGACCGTGTCATTGACGAGTCGGAAATCGAGATTGAGGAGGAGTGCCTGAAGCTGGTGGCCCTGTACCAGCCGATTGCGAACGATCTTCGATTTTTGATGTCCACGCTGAAAATCAACAATGATCTGGAGCGGATAGCGGATCTGGCCTCCAATATCTGTGAAGGGGTGACCTACATCGCCTCCATGGATCAACTGGACATGAGGGATCCATTCGAGAATATGACCGCCCGGGTTCAAAAAATGCTCCGGATCAGTCTCAGTGCGCTGCTCGAACAAGACACGGATAAAGCGTGGTCCGTCCGTGAGATGGACGATGAGGTGGACCTTCAACACGAAGAAAACTTTGAGCGGTTGGCGGATCGGATTAAAGAGCATCCCGAGGTGACCGAAGTGGCAGTTCAGAACCTTTCCGCCTCGCGGTATCTGGAGCGAATTGCGGATCATGCCACAAACATCGCCGAAGATGTGATTTACATGATGGAAGGTAAAATCGTCCGTCATCAGTAAGGTTTTGGTTTGGGCTTATTCCTCCAGGAGCTCGTCGAGGGATTGGATCTTGACACGGGACAAATATTCTGGTAAGATTGAAGGTTGTGTCAGGAAATTTCTCATGATCCGATCTTGTGTGAATACCAGTTTGCACGTCTCGGCGAGTCCGGAGGGTAAATCAATGGACAAACAACGAGTACAGATGCCATCCATGCAGGATTCCTTCCCCACCCAACCAACCCTCCATCCATCGCCCGAGTTTTTTCCTTCCCCCCTTCGATCGGTCGTAAAGCCAATATCCGTAATTATTTGATCTCCGGCTGCGGCGGTTCAGCCGTTTGCAGTCTGGAGGGAAGAGTGTTCAGGGGATTCTATTTCCGTTTTCAATGACATGAACTCGTAAAACCGACCAGAAAGATGAAGAACGAGCAGGCACCAAAATCCGAAGCAGGACGAGCATACGATCCGGTCCGGGACCATTCAAACTGTGGTGTCGGGGTCCTTATGGATCTGGACGGTGAGAAAACCCATGGATTGATCAAGGACGGTTTGCAGATGCTTGTGAATCTCGATCACCGGGGAGCCCGCGGTGCGGAAGAAAACACGGGAGATGGAGCGGGGATTCTGCTTCAGACCCCTCACGAGCTGTTTAAAGAGGAAGTGCCCGGACTGGGAGAGCGTGATAGCTACGGCGTTGGACAGGCGTTTTTTCCACGGAATGAGATCGCCCAGCAGCGGCTCACGGAACTGATTGAAGATGCAGCAAAGCAGGAAGGATTCGAGGTGATTGATTGGCGATCGGTGCCGACGGACAATTCAAACCTCGGGAAAACGGCGCTTGAATCCGAGCCGGACGTCATACAGTTTTTCGTGGAGCCCCGGGAGTCATTTCCTCCCGACGAGCTCGACACAAATCTTTACATACTCCGGCGAGTCATTGAAAACCGCGTTCGTCGGGAGAACGAGCAGGGGTTTGAGGATTTCTATATTTGCTCCCTTGACCGGCGCCTGGTGGTATACAAAGGAATGCTGACCAACCGACAGCTTGGCACGTATTACCGGGATTTACAGGACGGGCGTGTGCGGTCCTCTCTGGCGTTTGTCCATTCTCGCTTTTCCACAAATACCCTGGGAGCCTGGGAGCTTGCTCATCCCTACCGGAATATTATTCATAACGGTGAAATCAATACGCTCCGTGGAAATCTGAACTGGATGAAAACACGCGAGTCGGATCTGGAGAGCGAAATTTTTGGCGACGACATTGATAAGATTAAACCGATTACACGCGAGGATCAGAGCGATACAGCAGTTGTGGACAACGTGCTCGAATTCCTCGTTGAAAGTGGACGGGACATGACGCATGCACTCCGGATGCTGGTCCCCGAGGCCTGGAATCGTGATGAATCCATGGATGAAATGCGTCGGGACTGGTACGAATATCATTCGACCCTCATGGAGCCGTGGGACGGTCCGGCTCTCGTGGCGTATACAGACGGGCACCGCGTGGGGGCCATCCTGGATCGAAACGGGCTCCGCCCGTGCCGCTATTACGTGACGGAGGACAACCGATTGATCATGGGGAGTGAAGCGGGATGTCTGGACGTTGAACCCTCCAATATTCGGCGCAAAGGTCGTCTTCAGCCCGGTCAGATGTTCACCGCCGACGCGGACAAGGGCCGGATTATTCCCGACGAAGAGGTTTTTGAGTCCCTTACGGACGAAAAGTATGGTGAATGGCTGGATGAACATCGTGTGGAAATGCGAGACGTGGTGGACAGGGCCCGTGAGCCTGAACGTCCCTCGATCGACTCCGACGAGATCAAACAGCTTCAACGAACGTTCGGGTACACTGTGGAATCCCTCCGGCGGATGATCAAACCGATGAGCCAGGAGGGGAAAGATCCCATCGGCGCAATGGGGAACGACACACCCCTGTCGGTGCTTTCAAATCGGAACAAAACGTTGTTTACCTATTTCAAACAGCTGTTCGCTCAGGTTTCCAATCCCCCGATTGATTACATTCGGGAGGAGATCGTCACGTCCCTGGAGAGTCATATCGGGAAAAAAGGCAACCTGATCGACGAGACCCCGGAGCATTGCCGGCAGTTGCACCTGGAGACTCCGATTCTGACCGACGGTGAGCTTGGGGCACTTAAGGAGCTTCATCAAAATGGCATCGCTGCTTATGAGCTGGATATGACGTACGACCGTGATAAACGTCTGAAAACGGCCATCGAGGACCTTCGCCATGAGGCCGTTCGTGCCATTGTTGAAGGGTTCGAGATTCTCGTGCTCTCCGATCGTAACACGGGGGCCAAGCGAATTCCGATTCCAAGCCTGCTGGCGACGGCCGGAGTACATCATCACCTGATTCGAGAGGGGCTCCGTACCCACATCGGACTCGTCCTGGAAACGGGACAGCCGTGTACGGTTCATCATTTTGCCTGTCTGATCGGATATGGTGCGGGAGCTGTTAATCCGTATCTGGCGTTCGAAAGTATCCGGGATATGATTGATCAGGATCTAATTGAAAAAGATCCCCGGGACGCCATCGACACGTACATTCACGCGGTCGAACACGGGATTCAGAAGGTGATGTCCAAGATGGGCATTTCCACCCTCGAAAGTTACAAGGGAGCTCAAATTTTCGAGGCCGTGGGATTGGATTCCGATTTTGTCAGCGAGTTTTTCTACGGCACGACCGCTCGAACGGGAGGGGTGGGCTTGCAGGAGGTGGAAGAGGATCTCGACGAGCGTCATGAGAAAGCCTATGAGCCCCAGCCCCACGGTAACCTCGAACTGGATCACGGGGGGGAATTGTACTGGCGCCGGGACGGAGAATTTCGGCAGTGGAACCCGAATACGATTGGAAAGCTGCAGTTTGCCGCACGCTCGGGCCGGTATGACGCTTACCAGGAATTTGCGGAATTAATCAATAATCAGAGCCGACAGCTCCAGACCCTGCGTGGACTTCTCGAGCTCGATACCCGGGATCACGAACGCATTCCATTGGAAGAGGTGGAATCGGTGGAGGACATCTGCAGTCGGTTTTTTACCAGTTCCATGTCCTTCGGTTCGCTGAGCATGGAAGTGCATCAGGCGCTGGCCGTGGCGATGAACCGGATCGGGGGGAAAGCCTGTACCGGGGAAGGAGGGGAGCAGGTGGATCGATTTGGTACGGAACGAGAATGTAAGAACAAGCAGGTGGCAAGCGGTCGGTTTGGCGTTACCAGCTACTACCTGTCGAACGCCGAGGAACTGGAAATTAAGATGGCACAGGGATCCAAACCGGGGGAGGGAGGACATCTTCCCGGTGGAAAGGTGAGTGAAACGATTGCGGAAGTGCGGCATTCGATTCCCGGTGTCGGTCTGATCTCGCCTCCTCCCCACCACGATATTTATTCGATTGAAGATCTGGCCCAGTTAATTCATGATCTCAAATGTGCTAATCCATCCGCGGACATTTCGGTGAAGCTGGTGTCCGAGGACGGGGTTGGTATCATTGCGGCCGGGGTCGCCAAGGCAAAAGCGGATTCGATTTTGATCAGCGGTCATTCCGGTGGAACCGGGGCGTCTCCCAAGACGTCCATTACGTCGGCGGGACTTCCCTGGGAGCTGGGACTCGTGGAATCGCATCGGATCCTTCTGCAGAACAACCTGCGATCCCGGGTCCGTTTACGCGTGGATGGGGGAATGAAAACGGGACGGGACGTCGTCCTTGCCGCTCTCCTCGGCGCGGAAGAGTTCGGGTTCGGTACGGCATCGTTGATCACCATGGGGTGTGTGATGCTGCGAAAGTGTCACTGCAACACCTGTTCGGTCGGGATTGCGACACAGAATCCGGAACTTCGCGAACGGTTTCCGGGGAAACCGGAACACGT
>CAZSFH010000006.1:0-11548 GCA_964606115.1 uncultured Planctomycetia bacterium
GAAAGTCTCGACGGAATGACGGCCGACTGGGCCAGGATTGACCCTGACGTGCTCCAGTCGATCTCATCACGAATTATCAACGAAGTTCAGGGGATCAATCGGGTCGTGTATGATATCTCCACCAAGCCTCCTTCCACAATTGAATGGGAATAATGAAGGAATACCAATGTCCCTTCGCAAAGAAGAGATCCTTTTTGGAAAAATAGCACTGAAGAAAGGATTTCTGTCAAAGGAGGAACTCAATCAGGCGCTTCGGAAGCAGAAAGAAGAAGAGAATCCTCCTCCGATCGGTGAAATCCTCCTGAACGCGGACGCCATTTCGGAAGAACAGCACGAACGGGTGCTCCGACTTCAGAAGCGGAATCTTGAAAAATTTGACGAGCTGACGGAAAAGAAAAAGAAAGATAACCTGTTCGGCAAGCGCGCGGTAGAACAGGGTTACATCGACCGGGATACGCTCGAAGACGTTTTGAAAAAACAGGATTTGCTGGCGGAGAAAGGGAAACGCCTTCGTCTCGGAGAGATGCTTGTTCAGGAAGGCCTACTCACAACGGAGCAGGCTCACGAACTCCTTGAGGAACAGGATAAACGGATCATGTCCTGTCAGGAATGCGACAAAAAGTATAATGTGGCCCTCCCCCCGCGCACTGAAGAAAAACTGAAATGTGAAAACTGTGGAGGAAACCTTCGAAAAGTGGATCGTGAGACCTTTCCTTCAGCGGATGATACCGTTGGTTTGCCTTCCGATGAGGACTCCGTTCGAGATCAAAGACAGAAGGACGAAACGGTGAAGGAAACAAGTGATACAACCGATGCAGATCGACGTGAATTTGTCTGTGTTATCTGCGACAAACAATTCGAATCAGATGCCTCCGGACAAAACCGTGTGGAATGCCCGAATTGCGGTACGACCTTTTCTGTTGACTGATGGATATCACCGGAACGTTATATAGGCGCAAGCTTCACCGGAAACACTGATTTTCCACATAGGACCGTCCTGCTGAGACGATACGCTGGATGCTGAAACGACATTCGGTGGATCCAATTTTTCATCTTGAACGGTGGCGTCCGAACATTGAGCTCTCAGAAAGTGGTCTACACGGAATATCGAGGGGCCGTACCGTAAGAAATGCATTGCTGACGAAAAGTGACAAAGCGATGCGTCGAAATAAAGATACCGAGGCCATTTTTTCTCCTGTTGTCACGCTAATTATCCGTCGAAAATCACATGATCGACAAAACGTTGCTTGACCTGCTCGCCTGTCCGCTATGCAAATCCGAGCTGGAACTGGACGGCGAACGCCTGGTCTGTTCCCATGATGAATGCGGGTGCCGATATCCGGTGGAGGAAGACATTCCCGTTGCCCTTATTCAGGAAGCGGATCGACCGTGTCCGGAATGCGGTAAACAGCGAGATTGGAATTCGAACGAGAACACGCTTTCCTGCCCCGCCTGCGGACAAACTTTCGAGGCTGAATCCTCCTGAACGGCACTCTGAGAATAAGAATCATACGCTGAATCTCATATCAACCAGAAACCGTGAACCAGAACTCCAACGAACAACAACGATTTATTCTTGCACTGACCCTTTCACTGGGTCTGCTGATGGTGTTTCAGTATGTCTTTCTTCCGACGAACCAGAGCAAGAATAAAAACAAACAGAAAAAGAAAAACAAGGTTCAGTCAGGGACGTCCGGGGCCGGACAAGAGGTCCGGAACGGGACGACACCGAAGACGGTTCGAGCCTCGGAAACGAGAAGTAATCCGAACTCAGCCGATCGAAACAAACCCGTGTCCTCCCCGGATCAAACGTCTCAAAAAAACGTCGAATCCGGTACCACCGATTCAGCCGGATCCTCCGGTAATAAACCATCTGACAAATCCAATGAAACCATCACGAAACCGAAACACATTCCGGAAAAAACCGTGGTTCTTGAGAATGAGCGGCTGAAGGCCACGTTTACAAGCCGGGGTGGAACCCTGAAATCACTCATATTAAAAGAATTCACCCGTACCGCCAAAGAAAAAGAAAAGGTTCAACTTCTTGAAAATCGCTTTCAGGATACCCCCTCGTTTCACATTCGACGAAATGACGATAACGACGATCCTCTCCTTCTTTCCCGGAAGAACTGGTCGGTGGTCTCCCGGCCGTCTTCCTCCGAACCGGATCAACCTCTTGTGTTCCGCCGGGTCCTTCCAAACGGTGTGATCACGGAGAAGTCGTTCAAGCTGGCCAATGACCGCCCGTACATGATTTCCTTTGATGTATCATTTTCGGCAAAAAAGCCGTTAAAGACCGAGCAGTTAAGAATCTACGGCCCGTCCGGGATTATGCTTCAATCCAAGCAGGACCAGGCGTATCATCAGGGGGTCTACGCGCGACAGTCAGGAGATGAATGGAGTTTTGAAAATGGAATTACTCCTTCGTATCTGAAGGATAATGAGAACCGGGACTACAATGTTGATGGTCCCTGCTGGACTGGATTGACCAGCAAATATTTTGCGTCCGTTCTGATTCCCAAAACCAATCGAAAAAAACTCCTTGGTTATCGGTTTCAGCGACTCACGGTTCCCGGTGCCGATAAGGGCAACGAAAAAAATGTCAAAGATCTTGAGCAAATTCTCCATCCGGAAGCTTCCGTAACATCTTATTTCATCACCGATAAACTCCAACTTTCCCCGAACGAAAACATGACGTTTTCGTTCGACCTCTTCGCCGGTCCGAAAAAGGAAGACACACTGAATCAGTATGCGGACCTCGGCCTTCCGAATCTGGTTAACTATGTGATGATCATCGGCTTTCTGTCGAAGTTCTTTATCTGGATTCTTGGCGTCCTGAACTCCTGGATCAACAATTATGGAGTATCGATCCTGTTACTGACTCTTATTGTGAAGCTCTGTCTTCATCCGATCACCAAGAAAGCTCAAGTTTCCATGCATAAAATGAAGGATCTCCAGCCCAAAATCGAAGCGCTGAAGGAAAAATACGAAGACGATCGACAGAAACTTGGTGAGGAACAGATGAAGCTGTTCAAGGAACACGGCGTCAATCCCCTTGGGGGATGCCTCCCCATGCTGTTCCAAATTCCGGTCCTGATCGGTCTGTACTATGGAATCCGTGTGTCGTTTGAGGTCCGTCAGAAAGCGTTTATGCTCTGGATCAATGACCTATCCCAGCCGGACCACTTCATGGAAATCGGTCTTGGGGAGTTTATGGGAGTCATTGATTTGCAGTACTTGAACCTGCTGATCATTCTGATGATGGCAACCTGGCTTCTTCAGGCCCTCACCCAGCCCACTCCCGATAGCGGACAGGGAGGCATGCAATCCGCGATGAAATTTATGCCCATGATTTTTGGGGTGATCTGCTACAACTTTGCGTCGGGACTGGTTCTTTACTGGATGATGAGCACCCTGTTCTCAGCCCTGGAGCAGATTTACATCCGAAATATCGTCCTCCCGTCGTCCTGATTGCTCCTGTCCGAACCCCGATCTCCTCAATTTTCTCCTCATGAGATGGCCTTCGTTTTTCACTTTTCTCAAGGATGTTTTTGGGCGATTTCTCACGGTTCCAGTCGAGCCTTGCAACCCATGATTTTTTTCATTAGTGTATAAGGATGTTTTTCCTCACTTTCGGTAACAAGGTTCAGTCCGAGGGATCTCGTTCGCGGTCTCAACAGGAAAAGGAACAAACCAGTCTGATCTCGTTATACCGGGAACGTACGGATAAGGATAGGTTTCATTACCGGGTCATCGATCAGTAGAACTTGGCCCGGTTTGCTCTCGTTTGTTCGATGTTCAGGACATGGTCGATTTCATTAAAACACTGCTCTGGCTTGTCCCCGGTTTACCCGTTCTTGGTGCTGTTTTCTGTGCGTTCTTCACCGGGCAGAGAAGCGAAGGCACGGTGTCGTTTATCGGTTGTACCTCCGTTGCGCTCTCTTTTCTCGCCAGCCTGTGCGCATTTCTGTTCCTGACGAACCAGAAAGAGCTTTACACCCTGTCCAACACGCTCTGGACCTGGGCGGCAATCGGTCCGCTCCACATCGACTTCACCCTTCATCTCGACGCCCTTTCCGGCATCATGGTCCTCGTCATAACGGGGGTCGGTTTGCTGATTCACCTTTACTCGATTGGATACATGCACGGAGATTCGGGCTTTGCCCGGTACTTTGCGTTTCTCAACCTGTTCGTGGGATTGATGAACTGGCTGGTCCTTTCGGGTAACCTGGTCATGATGTTCATTGGCTGGGAGGGAGTGGCTTTTTGTTCCTGGGGACTGATCGGTTTCTGGTTTACGGAAGAGGAGAAAGCGGACGCGGGAAACAAGGCGTTTCTTGTCAACCGAATCGGGGACTTTGCGTTTCTAATCGGGATCTTTCTCCTGTTCTGGACCCAGGTACGGACCGGTGTTAACCCTCCTTCGCTCGATTTTCAGGTGCTCACCAATGCCGAGCACCTGAATGCTCTCGCCGGCACGACGACGGCCTTTGGTCTTTCCGTCCCTCTAGTGGCGTGTCTCTGTCTGTTTCTCGGGGCGACGGGAAAATCAGCTCAGATCCCGCTTTACGTCTGGTTACCGGACGCCATGGAAGGTCCGACCCCCGTCAGTGCTCTGATTCACGCGGCCACGATGGTCACCGCCGGGATCTACCTGGTTTGCCGGCTCCATTCCCTGTTCGAACTCTCCCCGATCGCGATGAGTGTCGTGGCGATGGTTGGAGCTGTTACGCTTTTTGTCGCCGCCCTGTTTGCATGCTTTGAAACGGATTTCAAAAAGATTCTTGCATACTCAACAATCAGCCAGCTTGGATACATGTTTCTCGGCGTCGGCGCAGGAGCCTACGCAGCGGGTATGTTTCACCTTGTCACCCACGCTTTCTTCAAAGCCCTTCTCTTCCTGTGTTCGGGCGCCGTGCTTCACGCCATGCACGATGTGGGAGACATCCGGGAAATGGGAGATCTTCGCAGCCGTATGCCGGTGACCTTCTGGACGTTTGTGATCTCTGCTCTCGCCCTCGTTGGAATTCCTCCCTTCTCCGGTTTCTGGAGTAAAGACGAAATTCTCTGGTACACGTACGCCGGCGCAAATGGATCCACACTTCTTTGGGGGCTCGGCGCCGCCGGGGTTCTGCTGACCTCCTTCTATACGTTCCGACTGCTATTCGTTGCGTTCTTTGGCTCACCACGAATGGAAAATCCGGAGGAGGTACACGAGGCGAACGGCTGGATGCTAACTCCCATGGTCCTTCTTGCCGTCCTCAGTTTGTTGGGTGGAATCATCGGAGTTCCCGAACTGATCAGTGGCGGCACTTTTCCAAACTGGATCGAACACCAGTTGCACACTGTCTTCAAACATCCCGTCCCGTCCCTGGAGATCGCCGACCATGGAACACAGTGGACAATGATGGGAATCACCGTCGGTCTGGCTGTTCTCGGCGGCATGATTTCATGGCTGATGTACGGCCTCTACGGGCTCGTGCCCGGAGACGATTCTGAGCTTCTGTCGAATCCGCTTCGACGGCCCCTCCAGCGAAAGCTGTACGTGGACGAACTCGGTTGGTATGGACTGGTCCAACCAATTCGAAAAGGGGCTCGAATAATTCACAATCAACTGGAAACCATTCTTCTCGATACACTTCTTGTGAATGGATCCGCCCTATCTGTTCGAATCACATCCTGGGTTTACAGCCTGTTCCATAACGGACGGGTAAGCCGGTATATTTTCTGGATCTGGGTTGGATTTGCTCTTGTACTTTATTTGATGGTCCTATGATCGAACTGTTGCAGGAACACATACTGGCGGTACTGTTAATCTGGCCGATCATTGGTGCGGGCCTTGTCCTCCTTTCACGTCCCGCTTCCAACGGTGGGTCAAACGGGTGGAAAGGAGCCAAGCTGGTTGCGCTCTTCGTCACCCTTACGGAATTCGTGCTGTCCCTGAACGTGTTTCTCCAGTTTGACCCGTACGCATCCATGTCGTTCAAACAGTCCTATTCACCGGGTTTCCTTCCCGTCAATCTCTCGTTCGGCGTGGATGGGATTAGTCTCTGGCTGATCCTTCTTTGTACATTCCTAATGCCGCTGGTGGTGCTTTCTTCCTGGAATCAGGTCAAAAAACAGGTTCGGGGCTACCTCATTTCTGTCCTTGTCATCGAAACCGCGGTGATCGGTGCTCTGGTGTCATTAAACCTAATCGTGTTCTACGTGTTCTGGGAAGCGATGATCGTCCCGATGTTCCTGATTATCGGAATCTGGGGCTCCGGCCGTCGTATCTACTCTGCCATCAAGTTCTTTTTATTCACCGGCCTCGGAAGTCTGTTGATGCTGGTCGCAATGATCTATCTGTATGCACAAACGGGAACGGTTGACCTGCCCGAACTGCTGACGAATTTCTCGTTTTCGGACACCGAACAGTTCTGGTGTTTTCTTGCTTTTGGACTCGCATTCGGCGTTAAAATTCCGGTGGTCCCGGTCCATACCTGGCTGCCGGATGCTCACACGGACGCACCAACTGGCGGCTCTGTGATTCTGGCCGGCATCCTTTTAAAACTTGGCGCCTTCGGATTTATGCGATTTGCCATTCCTCTGTTCCCAGCCGGCTTCGAGGCCTTTCAGTACGTGTTGATCCTGCTCGGATTAATTGGCATTCTGTATGGTGCCATCCTGTGTCTTGTACAGACCGACGTAAAGCGGTTAATCGCGTATTCCAGTATCAGCCACCTCGGATTTGTAGTATTTGGTCTCGCAGCGTTCGGAGAACAGGCAACGGCCGGTGCTCTTTTTGTTATGGTCAGCCACGGTCTGACGACTGGAGGGCTGTTTCTATTAATCGGCATGCTTTATGAACGTCGGCATACACGTGATCTGAATGAGTTTGGTGGTCTCGCGTCTTCGATGCCCGGTTTTGGATTTTTACTGGTGTTCACGGGACTTGCTTCGGTCGGGCTTCCCGGCTTAAGTGGATTTGCCGGTGAATTTCTGGTGTTACTGGGAGCGTTTAACCTGGAGAGCAGTTTTTATGCCTTCACGGCAACAATTGGTATTATTCTTGCGGCCTGGTACATGCTGCGTCTGCTGAAGCACACGCTCTTCGGACCCGTTGACCAACCGGAAAATCGTCAGGTTTCCGATCTCAACCTGCGAGAATGGGTCACCATCACTCCGGTGGTGATTTTCATCGTGGTACTCGGACTTTATCCGATGTTTTTGATTGGACCGTCCGAATCATCTCTGGAAGATCTGCGGAAACGATTTGTTCCCGAACAGAAAAACGCAAAACAGATAAATTCGCATCGTAGTGTTCAACGGACCACTACCAGCATTCGGAGAGGTGATCAACAATGAATCACCTTCTTATTGCAACTTTTGATCTCGGGATCGGCACCGGCGATCTCTACCTGACAATTCCTCTTCTCTGGATCACTGTACTGGCCCTGATCGTTCTCACCGCCGATCTCTTCCTCCAGAGGCGCTCCTCGAAAAAAATACTCGGTTGGATTTCTCTCGGGGGATTAATTGTCGGGCTTTTTCTCAACCAGATTCCCGCCCCGGCAAATGGATCAGAAATGGTATTCAACGGAGCATTTCAGGTAGATTCGCTCACGTATTTTGCCAACCTGGTGATTCTTACTTCGGTCCTTATTAGCACAGCCAGTTCCATCCGATATCTCGATCGCTCCAATTTATTACAGGGGGAATTTTTTGGCCTACTCCTCCTATCGACCGTGGGCATGATGCTTATGGCGGGAGCGAACGATTTTATCATTTTCTTTCTCGGCTTCGAGATCATGTCGATTGCCGCGTATATTCTCGTCGGCTGGGCAAAATCGGACCTCCGATCGGGGGAAGGATCGTTAAAATATGTGGTTGCCGGCGCGTTTACGAGTGCGATTCTTATTTACGGCCTCATTCTGATGATGGCCTCAGTGGAGGGCATCTCGTTTCAGGAGGTCGGGAAATATCTCCAGCAGGATTCGATCTCCCTCCTGTTTAAGATCGGACTCGCACTGGTCATCGGAAGTTTTGCGTTTAAAATTGCCGCCGTGCCATTTCACATGTGGGCCCCGGACGCTTACAGAGGTGCTCCATCTCCCGTCACAGGTTTTATATCGACGGGAGTGAAAGTGGCCGCGATCATCGGTTTTTTCCGTGTCTTTCTCGAACTCCTGATTGTACCGGGAACCCCGGCCGGAGATGTTGAAACCCTCGCCCTCGGTTTCCTCCGTTCTGAAATGGTTACGGTGCTGACCGTTATCGCCAGTTTGACGGTCCTCGTAGGAAACGTTGCAGCCATCGCATACCGGGATGTGAAGGGCATCCTTGCTTATTCCAGCATTGCTCACGCGGGTTATATACTGATCGGGCTGACGGCTTTTTTTGCAACCACGCAGTCATCGATTCGCATTCTGGCAGGTGGAGCCGTTTTGTTTTACCTGTTCGCGTATACCTTCATGAACCTCGGGGCGTTTTGCTGTGTGATCTACGCGAACAGTAATGGAGAAACACGACTCAATCTTTCCGATTATCAAGGATTGGCTTACGAGCATCCCTGGATTGCCTGTTCGTTTGGCTTATTTTTGATTTCCCTTACCGGTATTCCTCTCACGGCCGGGTTTTCGGGGAAGGTTCTTATTTTCTGGGCCGTGATCGAAGCCAACCACCTCTGGCTTGCTCTGATCGGCGCCGCCGGAACCTTGATTTCCATCTATTACTACATGCGGATCGTGGTTATGATGTTTATGCGTGAACCCGAAGAATCATTTCATCTATCCTTTTCCATCCCACTCACGCTGTCCCTTTTTCTTACCGCTGCCGGCGTGATTGCACTTGGCATAGCTCCAGGCCGGGTGATTGATCTATCACGACGCACGATCCTCCAGTTAATCTGACGACTCCACTTCTTCTCCGCCGGAGGAACCCTGAGTTTCACCTGAACTACCCACCCACTGTTTCAGCCGCTTTCGATCAACAAAAGACGGAGCCAGCTGAAGGGCCTTCCGTGCGTGTTTTTCTCTCTTCCCGGGATCACGTACCGCTTCATCGTAATATTTCGCAAAAGATTCATGGATTCGAGCACGCACCTTCGGATTTTGTGGTTTGAGATTCAGTGCCGTTTCGAGAAGTTGAATCGCTCGATCCGGGTTTCCCAGGCGGCGATAAATCTCCCCTTGCACATGTTGCACCGAAGAATTTTTGGAATGTTGATCCGTCACTGGCCGAAGGGCTTTAAGAGCAATTTGATATTTGCCAAGCTCCATCAGGGATCGGGCAATCTGCACATACGGTTTCGGATGATCCGGGTTAAACGCGAGCAATCGGATTGCGATACGGAGGCTTCCCCGAAAATTCCCTTTCTCAAAGGCCGCCCTCATGAAGGGGTCTTCGGGGGGAATTTTCTCCGGATCCATTCCCGGTGGTAGAGGTGCCGTTTTGATCATCCTGTAAGCTTGCTCCACTTTTCCTTTATACAGTTTGATTTCCGCCATATACAACTCGATCTGATATCGTCCTTTCCGATATTTTTCCTTCAAATCCTGATCCCTCTTCCGCAGGAACTCAAGTGATTTTTTGCTGTATGTCCGTGCTTTCAATAAGAACTCTCGGGCTTGTTCAAAATTTTCGTTCTCCAGATGTTTACGAGCTTTCTCAAGGTAGACCGCAGTAAGATTATTGTATCCCCTGGCGTTTTCCGGTGTTTTTTCGATGACGTCCCTGTACAGGCTCACCCTCGACGACCAATCACGGTTCCGGAGAAAGGTTGATCCGGCGAGAACAAACGAAAGAACAACGATCGTTCCCATTGCGTAAGCTGGAACCGGTCTGAATCGAAGCACAAGCTGATACACAAGCACAAAAACAGGTCCAAATAGCGGAAGGTACAGACGATGATCGAACATTAACTCCAGTGGAATCAACGTACTTGTGATCAGGAGATGAAGAGCGAACCAGAAGATGGCAAACGAAATGGACGGGTATTCCTTTCTCCACCGGTACGCAATATAAAGTAATACCAGAATTCCAACCAGGGAAAGCACGGTGGTGGGAGGGGAAAGAAATCCGGTCGACACCTCGGGATTTCTCAAAAGATTTAACATTTGCGGCAGAGGAATCGCGATGATGGCGATATAACGGAACACAATCCGCCATTCGGTCATCACACGCTCGAGAAGGGACCAATGACGATAGGACAGTTCCTCTCCCGAAATTAGTAATCGGAGGTATTTTATCAAAGGATTCCATCCCCCGAGAAAAAAGAAACCGGCCGCGATCGTGAACACGAGTAAACCGGTCAAATGAAGCCACCTCCGGTTTCCGAATGTGCGATGTTCGGGCAAAAGAAGGGCATCCATGAGATAAACGGCAAGGGGGAACGTAACAAAAACTTCTTTGGATCCCATCCCAAGCACAAAACACACAAAAACCAGTATGAAGTAACCCCACTTTTTTTTGTTGTCCTTTTCTACAATTCGACGAAGGTAAAAATACAACCCCCAGAAATAAAAAAGTCCGGCGAGGGCCGTCATCCGCTGAACAATGTACGTAACGGACTGTGTTTGAACGGGATGAAGGGTCCAGATTAATGCAACGCCTGCGGCGATAAGGTTCGTCATCATCCGAGACACCGCTTCGTCCTTATCCCAGCGATTCAGCATCGAACTCTGAACGAGAAGGCAGCGTGAAAAGAAAAACACCCCGAGTCCGGCAAGAACGTGAACCCCCATGTTTACGAGATGATATCCAACCGGATTATAACGGCCAAAACAGTAATTCAGTGCGAATGTAAACACCGCGATCGGTCGTCCCCGACGAAACCGGGAGATCCAGAAACGCCACAGTTTCCGCAGATTGAATTCATCAAGAATCTGAACGTGATTGCTTCGTTTGATGTTTGAAAGATCATCAAATACGAACGGGACATGCAATGAATTTGAATAGGCCAGACCCACCAGAACGAGGAGCGTCGTACCGCAAATGACGGCCCAGTCAAAATTTGACCGTCGTTCCATCCAACCGTGAATCGCCCCATGCTCCTCCGGGTCGTAGCACCGGCTCTGCTCGGCGTCGACGTTTTTATTCATCGTTCAACGTTCAGAAGTGTAGACGATACGTTCATTTTGCAAATAAAAACACCACGGAAATACTGTGACACTCGTTCAGAATTCATATTACCCCCGCAGCGCGAAAATTTGCAAATTCCCGGTTAACGGTCTAAAATTACGGTCTAAGGAAAGCTTACAGTCACTCATCAGAACTCGTTCGAAAAACACGATTTTTCAACATCCCGACAAACAATTATGAACCGAACCAGTTCCCACATGTTCCTTGTCACACTATTGGTCGCCACCCTCGCCCTTCCCCTCTCCGCAGAAGACGATTTTTCGTCGCTGTTTAACGGAAAGAATCTGGACGGCTGGCACAACCCGTTTGACTGGGGATCCGCCGCGGTCAAGAATGGAGAGATTCATCTCAAGGGTTCTAAAAAATTCTTTCTTGCATCCGATCGCGAATACGGTGATTTCGTTCTTGAGCTGGATGTCAAAGTCCC
>CAZSFH010000006.1:11558-29307 GCA_964606115.1 uncultured Planctomycetia bacterium
CGATCGAAAGTCGAACTCCGGTATTCAGTTTCGATCTCATGTCAAAAAAAATAAAGTCTGGGGCTATCAGGCGGAAGTGGATCCGTCGGACCGTCGCTGGGCCGGAGGGCTGTACGACGAAGGTCGGCGCGGCTGGATCAATCCGCTCAAGGAACAAAAGGAAGCCCGGAGTGCTTTTAATCCCGATCAATGGAATACCTATAGGATAAAATGTGTGGGGAATCACATTCAGATCTGGGTCAATGGAACAAAAACCACGGACGTTTATGACCCAACCGACCTTTCCGGTTACATAGCGCTGCAGCACCACGGAGAGGACGGAAAGGTGTATAAATTTCGAAACATCCGTCTCAGGGACCTCGGTCAACACCGGTGGAAGTGGCTGTTTAATGGTGAAACCCTTGAGGGCTGGCATACCACACCCGGAGGCGAATGGAAGGTAAAAGACGGCGTCATCGTGGGACGTAACCCGAACAAGGATATGGAACATGGTCTACTGGTTTCGGATCAAGTCTACGATGACTTCACCATACGGTTTTCCTTTAAAGTACTCCAGGGAAACAGCGGTTTCTACTTTCGCTCAGAAGAAGTGGAGAATAAATTCGGGGTCCTCGGTATTCAGGCGGAAGTAGCCAACACGAACAATATAGCCGGGTTATACGAAACCGGCGGCCGGGGATGGATCGTTACCCCGTCCCAAGATCAGGTTAAAAACCTTTATAAGCAAAAAAAGTGGAACCAGATGACGATATCCGCTTACGGAGATCGCATCGTCACACACTTAAACGGTCGAAAAATGGTCGAACAAAAGAATGATTCGGGGCGAAAGAAAGGGCACTTTGCCCTGCAATTACACGGTGGACAGAAAATGAACGTACAGTATAAAGACATCAAACTCCTTCAGAAACGAAACAACCCATCCGACGGAGAAAAATAATCACACCGAAAACCGATACGTATTTTGTGTTGATAAATCTTTATGTCTGTCGATCATCAATTTGACGTCGCCATCGTTGGGGGCGGACCGGCCGGGGTGACCGCAGCGGCGGCTCTCGGTAAAAAAGGTTACTCCACCATCATTTTGGAGGCGGGTGTATATCCCGGTGCGGAAAACTGGTCGGGGACCGTCTATTTCTCCGAGAACCTCGTCCACGAGGAAGCGTTCGGTCCCGAGCTGTTTGATAACGCCCCATACGAACGGAAACTCGTGAAGCGCGGGTTTGCCCTCTACGACGGTGTTTCGATGTTCGGCGGTTCCTATCACAACGAAGAAACGTTCCGGAACTGCTACACCGTCCTGCGCCCGGTTTTCGATCGGTACCTGTCCGAACGGGTCAAAGAATGGGGAGTCACAGTCCTTCCGAAAACCACGGTACAGAGCTTGATCCGTGAGGAGGGCCGGGTGATCGGCTGCCAGACGGAACGGGGGCCGGTCTACGCCGATTGTGTGTTTCTGGCAGAAGGGGACGCTTCTCACCTCACCACCCAGGAGGGATACGAACAGGTCGAGGATGATCGTCCCGATTTTTTGCAGGGAATCAAGGAAGTAATTGAACTTCCGCCCGAGGTCATTGAAGAACGTTTCGACGTAGCTCCCGGTGAAGGAAGTGCCTTTGAAGTCCTGATCCGAAACGGGAACATCGGAGGATCCACCGCCCGCCTGAACATGGGGGCTTTTCTCTATACCAATCGGAACAGTCTTTCGATCGGTCTGGTTCTCCCCCTCCACAACCTGAAAACCGAATTTGACGGGGATCACAATGATTTGATGGAATGGTTCAAGGGATTACCCGAAATCGATAGGTGGATTGATGGAGGTGAACTTTCTTCGTTCGGAACGAAAATCATTCGGGGGGGTGGATTTCGAGAGATCCCACAAATCGTGGACGACGGCCTCGCCATCGGTGGAGCAGCTACGGGGATCGGTCTGGACTTTCCCTATCCGAACTTCACGGGACCCGCAACGAAAATGGGCCTTCTGTTCGCTCAGGCGTACGATCGTATTCAAACCACGTCGCGTGAACCCAATCGATTCACACTCGAAGATGAATACGTCGATCCGCTGAAGGACAGCCACTACTACCGAAACGTACGTTACCTCAAAGATTTTCCATCCTACGTCGAAAAAACGAAAATTTTCTTCGAACGGCAGATTGACCTTGCCTCCGGTACGGCGACCATCGCCACGGACCCGGAACTCAAATCATTCGAAAAGCTGACAACCTGGGTACGATACGTCCGGGACCTTCTCTCCGGGGGTCGATGGAAAGAAATCCTCCAGGACCGAAAAGAACTGAGTCAAATATTCGAACTCCCGGACCATGTTCTGGCAAATCTGGATCCCTCCATGATCTTTCAGTGGCTGGGAAACTCTTTTCAGTCACTTCTTCCGGGAGCACCGCTGCCCGAGCGTGATGAAGGTGAACTCAATCTCTATTTTCGAAC
The DNA here is from genome assembly GCA_964606115.1 of uncultured Planctomycetia bacterium. Taxonomy (GTDB): domain Bacteria; phylum Planctomycetota; class MHYJ01; order CAYXQY01; family CAYXQY01; genus CAYXQY01. The sequence goes on from CAZSFH010000006.1 coordinate 14,004, forward strand.
TTCGGAGCACCGGTCCGACCCGGAGAATATCCCGTTTTATTTCCGCTGGATAAAACGCCGCTTCGAAGAACCCCTGAAAGAGGCCCTGAATCACTTCTACACCAATGACGACACGCCGGTGGAAATCAAAACCCGCCGTGCGATCCGATCCGTGATGCGAGGAGCGTCCTTCCTGGACGTCATGATTTGCGTCCCCTTCTTCCTCTTTACCATCGGCCTGATGGCGTCGGAAACGATCCGGGACCTCATTCAGTTTAAACTTCTGAACCGGGACGTCTCCGAATACCTCAATCGCCCCGAACAGCAATACAAACAGAAACGCCGTGATCGCGGTACGATGAGCGGTGACGAGGTTTCTCAAACATTAACGAAGGATCAAAAACTCGGTACGATATCGTACTTCGACTCGGCACGCTCCAACATCAAGGTGTTCTGGCCGGAGGACATCCAGAATCGCGAGGAGCTGGAAGATTCTCCACTCTGGTCCGTGTGCCCCGCACACGTTTATGAAGTTCACACCCAGTTCCTGGGAAATCCCGGAGTGGTTGTCAATTACGAAAACTGCATCAAGTGTGAAACCTGCTGGCGGGCCACGGACGATGTGCACTGGAGTCGTGCCACCGAACATCGAATGATTTATCAAACGTATTCCCCTTCACACGTGGACCTCGCGTCGTACCTGAATCAGCGCCGGCTCCCCGAGCCGAACCTTCCGGCGTCCGATGACGAACAGGCCGATTGGCTTCAACAACAGCGTGAGCTGATGGAGGAGATTCAGAATAATCTTTCAACTCCCGACCGGAAAAACATCATCAACGGCCTCGAACGGATCCCTGCAAAACTGGGACGCCTTCGGATCCGGCTCAAACATTTTCCCGAACACCTCGACGACGCCCCACCCGTTCTTGAAACGGGCCGTCTCCGCTGGCTCAAAAAACACGTCGAATCGATAAAGAAAACCGTCGAGCAGATCGATCTGATCCTGAAAGGCAATCCGTTTCTCAAGGTACGACGGGACCTGGAACGATCAGGTGAAAAAACATTTTATGACCCCTGGGATGACCTGCGGGAACAGATAGACGATATAAAAACCGCGATCAACGACGAAAAACCGTTCTGGGCGTCCTTGATCTGCGATCGAATCCTGGACCATCACCTCCCGCAGTTTTCGACCGGGCTGGAATCCCTGCAGACCATACTGGACGTTCATGAAAGTAGCAGTCCCCTGCCGGGCGTACTGCGGGATGTCGACGTCGGTTCGACACCGGAATTTTCCGGGGATCTCCAGCTCTATCGACGGCAAATTCGAGAAACGTTTGAGGAAACCTTTGACCACCAGGCAATTAAATCCATCGAACGGGATGAATCTTTCTCGGATGAACAGAAAAACACTCTGAAAAATTCGATACAGTCCCTTCCGTTATCAAACGACATCAATACCCCCCAGGCACGAATACTTGTGGAAGAGTCCGCTCGAAAGGACCCCTCCCTGGCCTGGATGATCAGTCATCATCTCTGGGGACTCCAGCTCCTTCACCAGTCCGATTTCAGCGGTGAAAAGATGGATCCGTATCGTTCCCTGACACACTGGATGGCTGTCTGCGCTCCGTTCAGCTCGAATGACCTGAACGTAACCACCAACGAAGACCAGACGTTCGTCAATGGATCCGCTGAGTTCATTCCCTGCGCCCTGGCCAAAGAGCTCCTGGTGGTCACCTCCGAACAGGTCGCCGTTTGTTCCATAGCATCGGATGATATCGAACGTTCGCGAGAAAACCCCAGCGGCCTGAAGGGAGCCGGAATCAGTACGGTTCATTTTAACGGTGCTTCTCCCAAACATATCCACGACCGATCTCAATCTTCGTCGACCCCACCATGGCTCTCCGTTCTGGATGCCGTCCGTCCGTTTTACATGGATCTCACACGCGGGGCGTCGGAATATCTTCTGAATCGAGCACGCGATCACGCCGACTCTCGTATTCAGTTCCCGGGTCAGTTTCAGGACGAAGCCGGAAAGGACACGATCGCGAAATTCGGGGCCGTAAAAGAAATGCTCTCGGAGATGGAAACGAATCGGTACCTGCTTGAAACGATCTCTTCCCTGGAACCGGAAATTCTCAGTCCCGAGGACGAAGACCTCGCCGTCGCCGCTCAGCGTTTTCTCGCGGGAGCATACTACGGTCCTGAACCGGGTAGTTTTGGATACAACACCGGTCAAATCTTTGGAGGTACGGCTTTCTCCGAGGACGATTTCATTGCCAAGTTTTACCGGGACAGCAGCGTGACACGCTTCCTGGTTCAACACCCGGACCGAATTTTAAAATGGATCGGCCGGCGGATTCTCTCCCGTCCAGAACTTCTTCAAAACAACACCGATCCGTATCAGACGCTTGAGAAACACGTCCCAGAAGAGCCGCTGCTGGCCGATGCGTGGCGGCCGTTTACGGAAGCCCGGAGTCGTCTTCAGGACTTCATGAAATCATATACCGGGGGACAAACGGAGGACCCGGACCCTCCGTTACTGATCCGTATTGGGGAGCTTGCTTCTTCGTTTCTGGCACTTCGTGGAGCATTGCTACGCACATACATCCTGACCGAACAGGGAGAAAACACGGAGCGTGAAGTGAACGTCTGTGTAAAAGCGGCAGGCGATCTTCTGGATCAGATTAAAAGTGCGGAAGCGGAACGTGATCGATACGACCTTATACTGCGCACGGGAGAAAAAATAATCAATTCCGGTCCCTTCGAGCCGGTTTCATCATTTGATCTCCCGTACAACTACCGGGATTTTCTGGATACCGATCAGCAACATCGGACCGGTCAATCGCTGCTGAAACCGTACAACCACAAAACACCCGGTTACCTGCCGGAAATGGTTTCCAATGATCCGGACCTGAACGATTACGCCGAACCGCTGATCCAAGAAATCCGCGAGAAATATTACACGAAAGAGGACTATCCGGAAGGCCCCTTCGGCGACGGTCTCTGTTACCCGCGATACCTTGAAGAACTGCACACTCTGCCTGAGGAGGACCTCGAGTATCTTCTGGAAAACGGACATCTTCGGGTGCCCATCGACACGGAATACGGAGGCGAAGGCCACTGGAAATCGTTCTATTACCTGATGTGTGACACCTTTATGCGTTTCGCCGACCCCGCCATGGCCCTGTGTATCATGGTGAACACCAGCATCGGCACGACCCCGATTCAACTCGGGCTGAAACAGGACCTCCCCCGTGCCCGGAACGACCTCGCCGAAATCAACGAAAACCCTGAACAGCTCACGGAGATTGCCCGACGAATCGATGATCTACTTGAACAGCTCCAAAACCCGGACCTTCAACAGCTGACGAATGATTTTCAGGAATGTGAGTCCCTTGTTCGAGAACGAATCCGTGAAAGCGGAGTCCTCAAATACCTGTCTGGTGGGTTTCTGCGTACCTTTTACGACGCCGCTCAGGCTGGCCAGCAAAAGGACCTTCAGGGATTCCGGGAGCATCTGACCGGCGCCCGCGAGCAGTTCGAACACATTGAAGATAGCATCAGCGAACAGCTGGACGAATTTGCAATCCGTGAAAAAGCACATAAACGCCATCTCCGAATGATCTCCGCCGGCTGGGTGAGTGCCTTCGCTCTCACCGAACCCACCGCCGGTTCGGATTCCGGTGGGGTCAAGACTCAGGCCAAGCTGAAAAAACGACGGGTCCATGGAACGGACACCCTTATCGATTATTTTTATCTGGACGAGGAGAACCAGGACGGAAAACGATATCTGCTGGATGCAGCTCGGCTGGAATTTGACTTCGATGAAATGGAAACGTATTACCGCTTCGACGAGGCTCAGGAACCCGCTAAACTCCATTTTGACGAGTACGATTATCAGCAGGATCGACCCGAAGGAAAGAAACGATACATCGTCGTGGACGGTGACAAAAAATACTTCCACGACATCGGCCTGATTCGAAGCGATAAGGAGGGTGACCGGTATTATGAATATTTTGAGCTGAACGGATCGAAGATGTGGATCACGAACGGCCGTTTTGCGAACCTGTTCTGCCTGTACGCACGGACCGAGGACGAGGGTGTGACCGGATTCGTTGTGGACCGCCACGCCGAGGGCCTCGTGGTGGGACAGGACGAGGAAAAAATGGGACAGAAAGGATCACCGACCAATGAACTTTCGTTGAAAGGAGTACGAGTGCCGCGTGAAAACGTCATCGGCGTCAAAGGCCGAGGACAGGTCAATGCCCTGGAAGCACTTAACGCCGGACGAACGGGACTCGCATACGGCTCGGTCGGTATCATGAAAGATATTGTTGAACGAGGTCAGTATTACATATCCGAACAATCGAACCTAAACGACGAGCATCCGGAGCGGGTAAAGCACCTGTTTGGACAGATGGCGGCTTCGATCGTCTCCACGGAATCCCTGTCCTATGACCTTGTTGGTTACGTGGATCACCCCGGTACGGACGGGATCCGGATGGAATCCGCCATCGGAAAGTATTACGCGTCCGAATCGGTCCACGAGACCATCACTCTGGGAGAGCGACTTCGCGGGATTATCGGACAAACCGGACGCTTCGACATTGAAAAGAAGCGGCGTGACGCCCGTGTCATAACCATTTACGAGGGAACCAACGAGGTTCAGCGATTTCTCCTGCTGAAGGACCTCGTTCAAAATATTTACGAGGATCGGAATCTGCTGGAAGACGCGGATCGGGAGACTTCAGCTTACCCTCACCTTCTGGACGACCTTCAATCCTGCCGGCACCAGCTGTTCGAACATCTTGAATCCGCTGTCAACCGCTTCGGTGATCAGGTCTGGCAGCAGGTGACGTATCAGCCCGTGTTTTTCCAGCTATCCGAAATGGCCGGTCTCATCAAACTGATGTACGTAACCCTCAGCCGAATGGATATGGTACAGGAACACCTGAATGCGGACGAGGATGATTACGGATCCCTTCTGACCTCCGCCGGTGAACTTTTCATACATCGTGCCGTGCGAGATTTTCGAATACGCTCCGACCGTTTCACGAGACGGTTTCGGTATCTTGAAGAAAACCGCTATCCCCCCGAAATTCAGCTTGGCTTTCAATCCCTTGAAAACGTTACGGAAAAGGCCCTGAGCAGTTCAGAAACACCTGAATTAAATGTCCAGGACCAGCTGGATATCGCCGTCTGCCTGAAGCCGGTGCCGCTAACCGCTCCCGAACCAAGATTGCACGAAGGCGAACTCATCGAACCTCTTCAGCAAATGAACCCGGGGGACCGCACAGCGCTTGAAGATGCACTTCACATCAAAGAACAGAATCCGGAACATGTGCAGATCTCCCTGTTTGTCGTCTCCCGTGACGATCATCCGGGTGTGGAGCCAATTCTTCGTCGTGCTTTAGCCCTCGGCGCGGACCGGGCCGTTCGTATCCAAACCGGTACCCGGCATCTTTCGTCCTCTCTCGTCTCGTCCGCCCTCGCCGATACGATAGACCAATCATCCGACGCCCCGGATCTTGTACTCCTCGGTTCTCGTTCCACCGATACCGGACAGGCTGCGGTTCCCCCGATGCTGGCGGAAAAACTGGATTGGCTGCACCTTGAAGATGTTTCTGGCTTCAACAGACTTTCCGCGACGGACGGAATTTTAACCTGGGAACTCGACGGTACCTCCTGGAATGGCCACCGGTACACCGGGGAGGGATCGGCGGTCCTGGCCTTCGACGTGCGTGAGGACGAAGAGCATCATTTTTCGATACAAAATTATCTCGACGCCCTTTCCCAGGATATCGAACACGTCGAGTACCCTGTTGAGACCGAACCGAAGCTCAAAATTCAATATCCTGAGCGGCGTCTCCAGGAGGACGGATCCCCGGACGAAAAGGCAACGGATCCGGAATCGGCCGCACGACAATTTTTGAAAGCAACCGGCCGCACAGGAGATCAAGCCGTCGACGAGGTGGCTCCTTACGAGGGAGACGTGCGATCCCTTACACGAAGCCGCTCCCTGCCCGAATCCCCGGGAGGACTATACATTTCGTCGCCGGTCCTTAAGGATGATCCCTCCGCGATCAACTCCAATCCCCTCCTGGCCGGACGCAAACTCTCCTCGAAGTTTGCCGAAGAACTCACGGTGCTGATCCCCACGGAACGGAAGCCGGATCAACTTCGGCATACTCTCGGCCAGTTGACGTCCATCGGCGCGGATCGCCTCATTCTTGTTCAGAACGAGCATTTGGGCCGGTTTTCCTGGAAGGGCCACCGTGAAATGTTACGTCTCTTTCTTGAACAGTTCGACGATCTCCCAACCCTCTGGATGGGAAATAACCGTTTCCGTCAGCTCTTCTGTCGAATGCATGAAATCCCCGCCAGTCCCGCGGACCACCCTTCCTCCGTGCACTGGTTTTCGACCCGATCTCTGTCTACCTCCAACGGATCCATTGAACTCTCCACCCCCGTCCTCCAGGATCGCGCCGAAGCGGTCGCCTGCGTGTCATCCAGCGTAACAACCCTTACCACAACCTTCTCCTCCGATCTTGAGGTGCCCGATGAAGCGAAGGGTCCAAAAGATACCAGACCGGACGTATATTCCTTTTCACCGTCCCTCTCGTACCATCCGGACGACGATCCGGTTTCGTCCCTTATGAATCACGGTTCCCGAAACGGTCAGATGGACTCCATCGAAGACGCGAATATTATCGTGGACGTCGGATACGGGGTGGGCGACGGAGACGGTATGCGAACCCTCACCGAACCGCTAACGGAACTGCTGGAAGACGAACTGAACCTGGACGGTGTCATGATCGGAGCAACTCGAAAAGTTACACAGGACCTGGAACTTCTTCCCACCGACCGTCAGATCGGACAAACCGGGGTTCGAGTCAATCCGGATCTCATCCTGGCCCTGGGTGTTTCAGGGGCTCCTCAGCACATTGACTACATCGGCGAAAAAGCCACAATATTCTCCTTTAACATCGACCCCGACGCTCCCCTCATGACCCTGAACGAAGACCGCCCCGCTCCCGTGGTCCACCCTATCACCGGGGACATGTTTGAAACCATTCCGGCCTTTATTAATAACATACGAGAGGAGCTTTCTTAAAAAGTTCAACCCTGAATGGTAGGAACATCCCTCAAAGGATCATTTATTCCTTTGTTGCTTTGTTCACAATTTAAATAATGTGTCATGAAACAACAATCATTGCGGATTGCCGGTATTCTTCTTGGGATCCTCTCGTTAATTGCCTGTTCGTCTCTGCCATCGAGTTCTGAAGGATTAAATCAGGGAAAAATCCTATTGACGCCCCCCCGAAACGTGGTCCAGAATGGAGAACCTCACAAAGAAGGAAAAGATTCAGGCCAGCACCTGGAGGATGTGATTAAACGAAAATTGGAATCTGCGAATGAGTTTGAAGTTGTCGTCTCCGATTCCGGAAGGTTTTCTCACACGGAAAATGTTGATCCCGATACCGCCCAGCAAGAAGCCCAGAAAAAGAACGCTGATTACTTTCTGATCATCACCCTGGGAGAGTTTCTTGACGCTGCCCCGATGACCTTCCGGTCGGACATTGTGACGCTTCAACAGGCCGACCTGTATGATACAAAAACAAAAAACACGGTCTGGTCATTGACCGAACCATTCACCATTGACAAAACCAATATCGGTTCGTACCATTCCCTTCTGAATGAAATTGGTACGAGAATTGTTGAGGACCTTCGGTCGTATGTAACCAAATAAAAACGACCTGTTTAATTTTTTACTGGTTGCTGAAGGTTCCTGCGACACCTTCTTTCTTCTTGTTCTTGAACCGCTCCCTGACGATCGGTGTTGTGCCGGGGGATTGATGGGCAGAGGTAGGTCAGTCGCTGTTTACTTTTGAGGATAGATGAGAATGCGATTGTGAACGAGAAGAAGGACATCCTTTTTTCGATCCCCCGTGACGTCCGTCACCTTCGCCTCCCTCGGTTCCAGCTCCCTCCCCTCCTTACCACGATAATGGGGATCGCTTGAGAAGACTTTAAAAAAGAGTACGGGAGACCAGCTCTTTTGTTCGGTCCGGCTGTAGATTCCGAGTATTCTCGTATCCTGGGCGTCCAGCGCAAGCAAGTCTTCTCTCCCGTCATCATTGAGATCCCCGGCGGAAAGGTGAGTCGGCTTTACGTCTTCAAGTTCTATTTTCCAGCTGTCCCGAACGGTGTACGAGAGTGAGGAAAATTGCACGGGGATCCTCCAGAACTTCTTTTTCCCGAACACAAATATCTCATTTTCGCCATCACCGTCAAAGTCCAGTACCTCCGATCGTACCTGGTTGATCTGGCCAAATTTTGCCGATTCCACGAACCGATACACCCCATCCTCATTTTTCTGAAGTAACTGTAACGTCCCGTTCTGTTCGTCAAGAAGCAATAAATCTCGAGTACCGTCTTTATTGAGATCAGTCACCAGACCCGCCGTCACGCGTGCTTCTGAAGACTCGGCATTATACTGATCATGCACCTGTACCTGTCCCTGATCATTCACGGAAATGGAACGAAGATAATTTTCCCTCGCAAGAAATAATTCTTGCACATCATCCCCATTCAGATCACCCGCGTGCAATACAGAGGGTTTCGTGTCTTGGAGTCCACCTCCGGAAGAACCATCCGTTTTTCGTGCCTCCGCAAGCTTACCCTGCTCGTTCTGAAGTAGAAAGTAAACCGGTGATCCGGGAGCGAAAACAGCAAGGTCATCACGCTGGTCCTGGTTGCAATCAAGAGCTCGCACAGCAACCGGATCAATATGGACATCGGAAAGTTCAATCTCCTGACGGATCGTCCACTTGTCAGCTTCCTTGTCCGCTGGTTCAAGCAGACTGACCATACGCCTGTTCTTTTGAGCGTGAACGACGGCGACCGACGTTTGTTTGTTGGAATGTTTCAGCGCGGTGACGGCAAGTGGTTTTCCCGATATCGAGATCGGCGCTGGATAGCTTATTCTTCCAGAGGGTTTCCAGTGACTGATACCCAACAGCTCTTCACCACGACTCACCATAAAAAGTTCATCGCCACCATCCCCATTCACGTCAGCTGCTGTTATCGAGCGAAGATCCTCAGGGGCAGGAAATGATTCCGGCTCGGACAATACGCCACTGTCGCCCTGCCAGAATACAATCAACTCGGATTTCTCAGGATCAACCACAACGATATCCGGCCGTTGATCACCGTTGAAATCCCCCATAGCATACCGAGCATCCGACAGGTTTCGTCCGGCGGAATATACCCTGGGGGAAAGAGATTTGAGGGACGAAACCCGACGGTCGTTCTCATTATTCTTACGATTGAAGAACTGGAGAAGAGTGATCATCTCCGTCTGTTTCTGGATGTAAGCCAGTGACGGCACCTGCTCTTCCTTTCGTGTTATTGGTTGAACCGGACCCTTCGGAGCCTGAATATCGAACATCCGTTCCGGACCAAAACCACCACCGGACAAGCCGGGACGAACCCGAAGTGGATGGCGATTCGAAGAAACCGTAAACACCAGATCGATCCTCTGATCCCCGGTAATATCCAGCACCCGCAGTCCCGAGCAATCCGAATTAATCAGCGTATACCGGTTCGCCCGTTTCAGACCCTGATCCTCACTCTGAAGGTAAACGAAAATTTCTTTCTTACCGAGGACCACTAAATCAGTTTTCTGATCCCGGTTCACGTCGACGGCTTCAAGTGTTTCGGTCTTCGGAGAAACCGGTGTGGGTAAATCAAAGACCTTTTTCTCTGGAAACGACCCTTTCTCCTCCTGTAAACGCACCGTAACATCATCCGGAGATCCCGTGTACACAAGATCCTGTTTGCCATCTCCATTTACGTCCCCAATCTCGAGATCGAACATTCGAATGCCGGTCACCAGAGGCTTCTTGACGAACGGCGCATCCGTTAACGAAGGCTCCCATCGGTTTAACGCCCCCGAAATGGACCGATTCGAACCGTTTTCCTCACGGTCCTTTTCGTCTTGATACAGGTATAAATCAATACGGGCGTGATTGTTGTTGAGCACCGCAATGTCGGGTTTTGGATCTTGATTCAGATTTCCTGTGCGGATCGCACGAGTTTTCCAGTCCGCCTTCAGGATATCCGGACCTCCCAGATCTACAGCCGGTGCGGATTCAGCATCGGATTGTCCCGCAACCGAAACGCGGACGGTCGCCGAAATAAGACACACAAATACAACGATCAGTAACCCTCTTATTGTTCGCATGAAGTTCAGCTCCGGTCTAATTACTGTGTTGTAGTCGAAAAAGAAGACGGGCCTCCTGTTCCTCCACGTAAAACCCACCAGCGGTGAACTGTACAATCTGTCCAATCACCTCCGAACTCAATCCTGCTTTGAGGTTCACATAGTTTCCCAGGGGATTTCCCTCCTGAAGTGGATTCATCCCTTTGAGCTGGTCAAGTACAAAATTCAGCATGGTTTTCAAGTTTGTGTACGTGAGACCGGATGCATCCCCGGGAAGATGTTCAAAAGCACGCTGTACTGATTTCTGTTCAAAAAATCCTTCAGCAGGATCTCGATTGACATGGGCGATCATATCTTCAACCACCTTTTCATGCATGGAGATGACCAGATACCCATTCAAAAAAGCATAACTTGGCGTCAGATTCGAAAAAAGAGGAGATAAGGCACTTTCATTGATCGAATAAATTTTTGTGCCAAGATAGTTTCGTGAAGAAAAAACCTTTTTCCCCTTTTCGACGTTATCTTTGAAACTTTTCAACGCCTCCTTCAACCGGTCGGTATCGTTCAGTTCAAGGGCCCACATCCGGCGATACTGAATATCCATCGTCGATGTTTCACCCTCTTCATTTTGCTCGTCGTCCTGAGCCGGTGGAAACGTTGCGATCAAAACCCGATCTCCCAGAGCGTTTACAATGTCCTTCTTGATATCGACTCCATAATTCTTCTTGACTCGATTGAGCTGCATATCCATCATCTTATCTATGCGAGGACTTAATTTTTGATACGCCTCTCTCCCGCGCTCCCAGAGGGTGCGGAACGAAAACCCCCATGCCGCTCCGGCCAGAATGGAAGGAGGCAGGGATATCAGCTCGTCACTTGCGGGAGAAATCGGGCGGAAAGCGAGAATTTTACTAATTCCCTTCCTCTCGGAGTATGCGAGCTCAGCGTCCAATTCCGTATAAGAGGAGTTCAGTTCCAGGGTGGCAACCAGATGTCTCATGGTATTGAAACCAAGCGTGGAAAACACATCGTCGGGGGAGGGCCCTTGACGACCGTCGTTGTTTCGGTACTCTTTTTGAGCCTGTTCGTACGAGGCGTCAAACACGTGTTTAAGGTTCGTGTACAGCACCATCTCCGCGTCGCCAGCCGTTCGCATTACCGATTGATAATTCTCCATCTCATGAAGACTCGATCCCCGGTTCGCTCCCCGGATCCGCTGAACGGTTTTTTTCAGGAGGGTTGTGCTGTTCGGACTTGCCGCGAGTAAGTAGCCATTTACGGTGATCCAGGACCCCACCGGTTCTGTTTCGTTTTCCGTTCGTTTCATATAGGTATGGATGGTTCCCCCATCGATCTTCAGCGTTTTCTCAAATAGCTCCTGATTACCCTTTTTACGAACCTTTTTTTTCCATTTCTCAACCAGTGACGGTAGAATTTGCTTTGTGATGGTGTTTTCGTTTTCCCCGACTCGAACCAGAAGAAGACCCTGCACATTTGCGGCCGGATCGTGATCCGGATTTTTGGCGTACAATCCCTTTTTGCCTTCAACAAGCGCGACCCCCACCGGTCCCGTGAGCATATCTGTTAACTGATCGATTGTATGTCCGGTGGTATTCCGTACCTTTTCTCTCACTTCCTTCATATTTTTATTTTCAAACATTGGCTTAAGAAAGGCCCGAATTTCTTCGTTTTCAACAGACTTCACGAGTCGATGATTTATCAGTTTCTGCTTCACGTCCGGAGCATCCGGAATGACGGTAAACAGGAACGTCTTCTGAGGAAGATATTTTGCAAGCTCGATTCGTTTTGCGGTCTCCGTCCGACCGTCCTGGGCAAACAGGAACACAGGGGTGAGAAAAACGAGAAAAGAAATTACAATCACACTTTTCCAAAGTTGATTCTGTTTCATGTTTTCTTCACTTAACGGAAACGATTCATAGAAATTCAATAAGATTGACATCACAGCTCTTGCCCTTCATTGAACCAGACCCTCTCTGAAAAGGAGGTATCAGACTCAGTGAGCCATAAACGGGCAATCTGCACGGTTTTTTAACGTGTCGTGGTATCCTGCTTACACCGTACTTCGTCCGGCGAAGACGGAGGTTTTTTATCCGTCTCCTGGCTACTGATTCTCTTCCGACCCATCCGATTTTCGCCCGTCCGGATTAACTTTGCGGTTCGCTGACGGTGAATGATAGTGAAATCCGGCATTGGGATTTTCCGTGTCAAACGCGAACGCATTTCGAGTTTCCAGAAACCATTTCACGACGTTAACCGGGATGGCAAACCCCAGTCCCTCCACGCCCAACATTGAACGAATCTTCATATTCGTAACACCAATCACCTCTCCCTTCGTGTTGAAGAGCGGGCCTCCGGAGTTGCCCGGGTTGATTTCGGTCGACGTCTGGATGTGCGGAAATTTACGGACTTTTCGATACTTGAGTGACACAACTCCTTTCGTTACGGTCCGTTCAAATCCCATTGGTGAACCAATGGCAAACACCGTTTCCCCCTTCTCCAGTTCGCTGGAACTGCCAAGCGGAACCGTCGGAAACGTCTTCTTCTTATTGGTCATGATCTTGAGCAGAGCCAGGTCGAAACCCGGGGACGTAGCGATAATTTTTACGTTCTCGTACTGGTCTTTTATCAGGGACTTTTCCTGTTTTCGGTAGACCGTCAGCGAAATCTTTCGGGTCCCGGATATGACGTGATTATTTGTTATTACATACCCGTTTTTCTGAATTATAAACCCGGAGCCCATTCCGATCGGCGTTTTGATCTTGACCACCGCCTCTGAAACGGATGGTGCAACCTTCGAAACCGGTTTTCGCTCAAGGCCTTTACGGGCGTACCAGAGGTCTTTTTGAATAACACGATCCGGCTTCTCATCTTGATCGGAATACGAAGTGATTTTCTTGACTTTTGAGGCGGGAACACTCAATACGGTAAAATCAAGATCAAGCACAATACGGTCCTTCGTACGTTTTAAGATTGTTCCGGTCACTTCATTGCCGTTCTTAAGGATAATTCGATCGCCGCCGGCTTCCAGAACCGGCGTAACCGTTAAACAAATGATACCAACCAGTAACAAAAATCCTGTCAACTTACTCTTGAACATAATGGAATTGTTTAATAGAGCAAAAAACTCGAATTTGTAAAAAAATTCTCGAATTTCTCGCGCTGTTAAGCTACGGCGTTGATCGTGTAATACGGAACACGAATGCATGCTTACAGGGTTTCTCAGACGGTGTGCTGACCGTCAGACCATCTTCGTCGATCGACCAATCAAGCTCCTCGTCACTTCCGAGCATCGAGATCGCCTCCACGTCGGACTCATCCCAGTTGCTCAACTGCTCGACGTTCACCTCGTCTCCCGGCCACTCCAGCACCGTCACGTATAAGATCGTCTTTCCTTTGCGGGTGAATCGGATCTTTTCCTTCCCGTAGGTTTTCCAGTAGTCCGTATCGAAAATGGCTTCACCGTTGACATCAAGCCACTGCCCCACACCGCGCAGACGCTTCTTCTGGATGTCCGGTATTACCCCGTTCGCTTTTGGTCCGACGTTCAGCATGACGTTTCCATTCTTACTGACGACATCCACGATCATATCCACGAGGCTGTTTACCGACTTAAAATCTCCCGGCTTCGCCATCCGATTGTAGCCCCAGGAATGTTCGCCGGCGAGGGTTGTGGGCTTGGCCCATTTTCGCTTCGTTATTTTCGGTTCATCCCGGTGATCGGACGCAACATAATCACCAACCTCCCGGGGAATACCCGGTTTTACCACGTCCGCAATCGTTTTGTTGTTCACCACAAGCTTCTTTCCCCACTCTTTTTCCTTGTTATAAAATCGCGCCATCATCTCTTTTGCGTGCGGAAAATATGCTTTGTGGGTCCCCCAGCCGAAATCCAGCCACATCATGTCGGGCTGGTACTTTTCCATGATCTCGAACCACCGGTTCTTAAACGTCTTCAACCATTCTTGCGAGGGCGGGTCACAGGGTGCATCCTCCTTGTTTAAGGGATCGCAATCCGGGTGAGAGGCCCCGTACAGATCACTGTATTTCGGGTCGCTCGTATCCCACTTTTTCTTGTGATTATAATAGTACCAGTGATACCCACGATGAAACGTCGGAGCAAACTTCATGTCTCGTTTGCGGACCGCATTGACGAGTTCACCGATCAGGTCACGTTCGGGGCCCCGTTCGACAGCGTCCCAGCGAGTAAGATCACTGTCCCACATCGCAAACCCGTCATGGTGTTCGGCCGGCATCAGGACGTATCCCGCTCCGACGTCAGAAAACAGTTTCGCCCAGCGGTCCGGGTCCCACTTCTCGGCTTTAAACTTCGGAATAAATTCTTTGTACCCAAATTCGGATTGTGGGCCATACGTATCGCGATGATACTGAAAAATGGTTTTCCCTTCTTCGTAGAACCGGTCCCCTTTTCGATACATCAACCTCGGATACCATTCCGTCTTGTATCCCGGTACGGAATAAACGCCCCAGTGAACGAAAATCCCCAGTTTCGCGTCGTCAAACCAGTCGGGGGTTTTGTGCTTCTTAAGAGACGACCATGATGCGCTGAAGGAACCCGTCCCGTCGGACGAGGATTCACCGGACGTTTTGGAGGACGAACTTGCTTGCTCGCCCGACTCCCGGTGTGTCTGTTGCTCCGTCCTGCAGCCGACGAGCGCCATGGCGGCAAGTCCACCCATAACGGCGAAAAGCATGTACCCGCGTGTCTTCCCGGCGATCTTTCGTGTTATTTTCATTCTTTGGTTTCGTGGTGCCTTAAGAAATACGTTTCCGTAAAGGAATCGATAAGGATCTTTCCCGTATCGAACGTCGGATATTCTACGTTAATCCCCTGCTGAATACAACCAGGTCCGGGAATTATTTGACGTCTCCCCCGACGAAAAATTATTCTAGATTGCTGCGGCATGGAACGGAGGGCTTTCCGCAGTTTCTTGCGCGATCGGCGAGCTGCCTCTCCCCCCCCACCCTGCTCAATGAGGTCCTTTTCAATCGGATCCTGTACCCGGTAATCCAACCGGCCGTCCGAATACAATTTCCATTCCCTGTCGCACACGAAAC
>CAZSFH010000006.1:29317-31332 GCA_964606115.1 uncultured Planctomycetia bacterium
CTGGGTCGGCCGGGGCCAGTAATAGCTGAACACCCAGTTCCGCCAATTTCCATCCTGTCCGCGCAGCTGCGGGGTTAAGGGAAATCCCATCCACGGTGTAGTCCGACGGTGACTTTGCTCGCGCCCTCGCGGCGAGTGTCGACAGGACACCACTAAACCCAAGGAGACCCGAGTTTTATTCTCTACTGGCATCGTCTCGGGCATGCTGGCAATCAGGAGAACGTGCATTCACGACGATTCCCAGCGCCGTCATGTCATTGGGGATCCTCTCCCCACAAAGAAAAGGAGGGCCAGAAGGATTCGTGTGGTATAAGAAGTATACCCGTGGACATGACAAAAACCGTACCTGGCAAGAGCTGGAAGAGTGTTGATAAACCTATCCTTCCGCGTCAAGCAACTGTTTTAATACACGCCCCGTCAGCGATTGGTTACTGATGGTTTCCAGAACATTTTTCACCCGTTCTTTATTTTTATCGGGGTTTTTAATTCGACCGTCTTTGACCAGTCTGAGTAATTGCTGCCGGACTTTTGCCGACATTCGTACGCGCTCCCGGTACTCTCCCCCATCATGTTTACGAATCAGTTCCCGGATACGCTTTCCAGCCTCCATACCCTGCAGTTTCGCCTTAAACGTTTTCGAATAATACGTAAAAAGGAGGGCATCCCGATCCGCAAGATTCTCGCAAACCGATACCATTTGATCTGCACGCTTACGAATTAATGTTCGAAGCCGCTTCAGCTCCTTTTCCAGAGGTTTCTTCAACGAACCACCGTTCAGTTCTCGGTCAATGTCCCCGAACGCCGATCCAAGTTTCCCCTGGTTGGCACGCCTCGCAATCTGTCGGGTTGTCCGGTGTTCATATCCAGGCGCCCAGAGAAATGGAGATCGAGCGAGATCCGACCGGTGAAACATCCGTGCCGACTGGCTCACATCGCTGATCGTATGTCCCTGTTTGGGTTCGATGTTCAACATAAATTCGGGGTATCGGTTGGCCATCTGAATGAGGTTACGGTAAACGTCCGAGTTGGTTGAACCAAGATCGGCAAGGTTCCACTCTTTTCCGCCGACTTCCACGTACCAGCTCATCGATTGGTCCCGGACCGTTTTCCAGAAATTGGAACTGTACAGGGCAGAATGATTAAACGGCCATTTCCAGCCGATCGCCCCACCACGCCTGTTGTAGAAGACGGCATGCGGAATTCCCCCTCCGGAAAAGGATGATATGACGCCGCGCGGGATCACCCGGTAATCCGCCATCACCTGAGCGACGGCGTTCATGGCCGCTTTCGCCTTTTTTTGTTTGTCCTTGGAATTATCGCCGTCCATGTACTGCATATTGATCCCGATAAGCCGATACGGCTCCAGGAAATGCTTGTTCCATTGATGAAAGGACGACGCTCCCTTATGCCCGCCCTGTCCATGAAAAAACAGGTGAATTCCCGCTGGACGATTCTTTTCGTAGCTGGACGGAACCTTTACATAATAATGATACCCGGTCTCGGGGTCTTTCACCCGGTATTTGCCCCGCTGCTCTTCGTGCTCGGACGGTTCAGGAAGACTCGCCGGGGGATTCGCAAATAGAAGGGGGCTGCAAAGGAAGAAAAACATCAAAGAATACAAGGAGGTTCGTACACTCGTTAACATTCGCAGCATGCTGATCACCCAGAAAATCAACTCTCGAAAATTCGTCAGTCAAATTCATTTTCATCCGGACAGGGTCATGTTTTCAACCATTTCCCCTCATAAAAGCAGCGTGAACGTCCGAGAAATGGAATATGTGCCTGCTATGCTCTAAAATGTGATCACCAGACAAATTCCCATCTGGAAAGGATGGAGATGTTTGGATCGTGCTAATCCCGGTAATACTTGTTCTGTTTCGAATGAATTCGCTGTCATAGAGCTGGAGGACGCCGATGAGAATGGACGGAGTTCGGGACGGTGAGGGAGGCCTCTCCGCACGTCTCGCGACTTATATCACCGTCTTCAATAGCTTCCCAGACCGTTCTCTCTGTCT
>CAZSFH010000007.1:0-237 GCA_964606115.1 uncultured Planctomycetia bacterium
ATGCAAACCAGGGTAACTTTTACGAATCCATTTATTTTTACCGAAATTACCTTCGGCGATCGGATGCCCCGTCTCCCCAGGATCGCTACCGGCTTGGTCTTGCTTTCCTGAAAACCCGGCAGTATGTCGCCGCGAAGGATCAGCTGATTGTTGCCGCACGGCAGGATTCAGCGTATTTGAACGGCGTGCTTCGCTTGATCCGAACGATGTATCGGAAACGGGGGCTCACGGACGCAC
>CAZSFH010000007.1:247-3470 GCA_964606115.1 uncultured Planctomycetia bacterium
AGCGGAACAAAACCTGTCCGAACAGCATCAGAATCGTTTTCATCAACTGCGTGGAACCTTTTACGTTCGGGAGAAGCAGTTTCAGAAAGCGTTCCGGGCGTACAGAAAAATGGATGAACTTCCTGAGGGCAATGTAAAGTTTCTTCAAAATTACATCCTGGCCGCCCTACGCACCGGTCACCGCTCCGAAGCTCTACGTCTTCTTCAAAATGCGATAGCACGGCATCCAAAAAATAATACTTTCCGCACCCAGCTCGATCGGGCACTATCAGACGGTTAACCTTACCTGTCATGACTCCCCCCCTCCTGTTTCTTCCTGTTCAACGTCCGATCGATCAAGTTCTGAAAACGCCGCCGGACGTTCTTGTTGCTGATAAACTTCATCGATTCTCGTGCCCGATCGGGTTCCTTTTTAATCAGTGAAATCAATTCATTCCGAGATTGCTGAAAGGCTTGCTTCCGCTTGTTTTTGTCGTACAGTCGCATCAGCGTAAACCGCAACCAGATCAGCTGTTCAAGAAGCACGTCCCGCCGCTGTATGAATTGGGGACGTACGCTGGAAAAAACCTGTTCATAAGCTTCGACCACTTTCCTGAGCGGTTTGACGTTCGATCGAAAATCCTCGCGCTTCAGCCAGGCCTGGTACAGTCGGATCAGCAGGTCGTCCAGGTTCTGTTCAAACACCGGGTCAATTGGCCGATATCCCTGATTTCGTCGCATGACCAGGGTTTTGACGTGAAGATTCACGGCTTTCAGGAAAAGCGGAAACACCTCTTTCGGCGTACTTCCCTCGTTCAACATTCGCCTGGCCCGCCGGTAATAAGCGACTCCGAGATTCCCGTGATTCCGGGGTTTGTCAGGAGCTTTTTGAACAGCGTCACGGTACAATCGAACCTGATTGTACCACACCCTGTTCCGCTCGTAAGTCACCCATCCCAGAGCACCCGCGAGAAGGAATACCCAGACCAGACGAATGCGAAATTCGATCGGTAGGTATCGGGCAATGAACACGGCCCCTATAAAAACCGGTCCGATGGACGCCAGGTACACCCGGTGTTCAAAGATTAGCTCGAGGTTAATAACCGTCGACGTAATCAGCAGGTGAAGAAAAAACCAGAAGATTCCAAACGCGAAAAGGGAATACTGCCGGCGAAATCTGTACGCCAGTCCAACAAGACCGAGAATACAAAGCAAAGCCGGAAGGGTCGTCCAGGGAGTAAATGGACCCGTGGAAACCATCATTTCGTGTTCGAGATTCAGACGTCCGAGACCGGGGTACACGACCAGGCTCAGGTAAAAGATCATTACTCTCCACTCGGTGGCCACCCGCTCTAGAAACGTAAACCGTCGATTAGAGTATCGGGTGCCTTCCACGATTCCATTCACACGCATCCAGATCCCGTCAAAGCCACCCAGCAGATACAGGGCCACTAATGAAAAAATGAGAAACAGCGCACTCCCCATATACATCATGTTCCGCTTCTTCTTTTCGTCCCAGTCCGGGAGCAGCCATTCCACCAGTAGAATTGCCAGGACCAGGGTCGCCCCGACCTCTTTGGACTTCATCGACAGAAAATACAGAACGCCCGTAAAAACAAAAAAACCCCACCGTTTATAACCTGTTCGCGCACGTCCCTCAAAGTAACTCCAGAGTCCCCAGACATAAAACATCCCGCAAAGAAGAACGCTCCGCTGTACAACATAATTAACCGTCTGTGTCCCGATGGGATGAAGGGACCAGAGAAAAGCCGTCATCCAGGCAATTTCAAGCGCGTTCCACTCAGCCGAATCGGTCGAATTCGTTTCGGAGTCGCCCGATTGGTCACGGGCGAGAAAGAAGGCTCGAAGGAACAGAAACAGAAAAAAGAACACCCCCATCGCCGTGAAGACGTGGATGAAAAGGTTGATGAGCTTGAACCCTTTCGGATCATCTCCATGGAGGTAATAGTTCAGCGCGAACGTAGCATTTGTCACCCACCGGTCGCCTTCCGGCTCACTCGTGGCCGCCTCCCATACCCGACGAGGCGTAAGCTTTTGAAGATGAACGTCTTTGTTCTCAACGATACTCGAATAATCATCGAGCCCCCATGTTCCTTTCAGTGAATTTGCGTACACCAGGCCAGCGGCGATGGAGATGGACGCGACGGCCAGAATGATCAACCATCTCCGCGGTAGATCAGAAAGAAACGCGTCTTCACTGTTGCCGTTGACCGAAGACGTCATCCCTTCAAAAACAGGTTCATGAAAAGAGTCAGAATCAGACTGATGATCAGCATGGTGGTCAGCGGAATATAGATTTTTACGTGTTCCGTTTCATAAGTGATATCCCCCGGTAAATTCCCGATCCAGGGAACGTAATTGGCCAGAAGGAGCAATCCTCCGACCAACAGTAAAACCGACCCCATGATCAGAAACAATTTTCCCATTTGAGAAAGATCATTCATCGGAATTCGATTTTTGAAGTTCCGCTTTTACGCATTCAACAATCTCATCCATGTCTGTTTCGTCCGAAAGATCCACCTCTCGAACCGGATGATCGAGGTTTCGAAACCAGGTCAGCTGACGTTTTGCCAGGTTTCGATGAGCCTGTTTAATTTCGGCGACCATTTCAGCATACTCCAGTTCGCCTTCGAGATACTTGAAGATCTCCCGGTATCCCACCGCCTGCATAACGTGTTTCCCCGGAGGTGGATGGAGCCCCTTCAACGCTTTTGCTTCCTTCACCCACCCCCTGTCCATCATGTGCTCCACTCTCTCTTCAATTCGCCGGTAGAGCACGTCCCGGGGCCATTTCAGTAAGACCACCCTATGCTCATAGGTCTCCGCTTCCCGCCGGGCCTCCTTCTGTAGTTCACTCATAGGACGCCCCGTTTTTTCGTACACCTCAAGCGCGCGAATGACACGCCGTCGATCATTCGGATGAATTTCATCCGCACGCTCCGGATCCACCCTTGCAAGACGGTCGTGAAGCGCCTGCCGGCCGATCTCCTCCGCCTCCTCCTTCAAGCGATTTCGAAGGTCCCAGTCGGCTTCAGGTCCTTCGAAAAGCCCATTCAGAAGCCGATCCAGGTACATCCCGGTCCCTCCGGTAAAAAGTGGACGGTTTCCCCGTTCCCGAATCTCACGTTCGACGCGTTTCGCCTCCCGGATGTAGTCCGCCACGGAAAATGATTCATGAGGATCCCGGATATTCACCAGATGATACGGACCTTCCTTCCTTATT
>CAZSFH010000007.1:3480-31234 GCA_964606115.1 uncultured Planctomycetia bacterium
GACGTCCACTCCGCGATACACCTTCATGGAATCCAGGCTTACCGGTTCCACCGAAAGCGATGATCGAATCTGCACGGCAATCAATTTTTTTCCGGCTCCGGTCGGCCCCACGAGATACAGACGAACCGGACTGAAATCGTTATTTTTCGATTGCGCTTCCATGGATGCAGGTTAGTAAACCAACCACCGGGCCACATCCTCGAATCCGAACTCCTGATAGGTCTTCATCATACCCTCTGAAAGCTCCTCCAGAACGAACGTCTCACAACATTGCCCCCCCCGATCGACAACCTCCTCGAGAGCCCGCGACAGGAGGGCCTCCTCAGAGCCGCCGCCCGTGTACTCCTCGGCCAACTGAAACTCGTACACCCCCCATTTTTCCTCGTCCAATTCGTGAAACGGATACAGGGAAATCAGTCCGGCCGTCAGCTCGTCAATGACCAGCTGGACCACAAAATACCCCCGGGCTTCCGGATACGGGAGGCGTTCGTCGGAATCCTCGCCAATGGGAGGATATTCTCCGTCGAGCAGCCGTACCCGTCCCCGAGATGAAACCTCTTCAAACGATCGGTCCACAAGATCTACTTCCAGACTTACCCCGTTATAGGTCGGTTCGAATCCACGTCGCTCAAAAAATTCCACCGTGCGTTCCTGCGAAGGTCGAACCGAAATCCCTTCCGTTGTCCCCCAGAGCGGTGGAAAGGGTCCCAGGCTATTGCCGTAGTATGGATTAAGGCACTGTCCGTCCAGGGTGATCATGCTCGTATGAGCAAGCTTTTCGGCTCCCGCCTTCCAGAGTTCCGTCCCGATCCCTTCTCCCCGGCGATCGGGACGGACCGCAAGCAACCCCACGTAGCCAAGTTCGCCCCCATCCCATTCGTCACCGTACATCAGCCGGCAAATTGGTTCCGGATGCGTTCCCACATGCATCACGCCGATGACCTCCGCCCCGTCCAGAGCAACAAAAAACTGTTCCGGGTCGAATGATTCCATTGAGGTCTGAACGTCCAGCACACGCTCCTGAAACAAAGCCGGGGTCATCTGCTGGAAATTCCGGCGATCCGAAAACGTGTCGTTCCAGAACGAAACAATCCCCGAAATGTGCTCGTCTTCAAACGTCGTCAGTTCCATCTTCTTTCTCCAATGATGAGTCGTGTCGAGAACAAACGGATGTCAATAATGAGGATTCCCATCTCCTCATTTCAGAACGATCAGTATGTCAGAGAAAAAACTCCTCCAGGAAACTGCTGAAAAATTTACGCACCGTCCGTGATTCGAGTTTCGACGAAGAGCATGAAGACCGCAGCACGACCGTACCGATTGTCATCGTATTGACGAAACGGGTGTTTTTCAGCTGTCTCCTGGCATGACAACGCGAGAAATCCACGCAACATCACCGCTGTCGACAACCGAAGTGAGCTGCTGTTTTACTTGCGACAAAGAAAGCTTATCGGAGTGAACCGAACCTCTTCTGTGGGATTATAGGCTCTGTACACGAGAACTTCCACCTGGGACCATTTTGAATCCATATGCCTTCATGGTGGACAAACATGACAATGTGACAGAACCTCATCGTCACTCCCTGATAACGTCCCGTCCCAAAAGAGGAGGTTGATCCATAAAACCTCAATCGGAGGGTGTTTATCCTGTCGTCCTGCAAAGCTGTTTTTGAAGATGAGAAAATCGTTCTTGATGACTTTCGCACAACTGGCGCAACTGTTATAATCCCTTCGGAACACACTTGAAAACCCATCGAACTCGATCTGTTGATGAACAATGAAATTTACCGAGTTCACGCATTTCATCCGATGAAGGGGCGATGAACCACGAAGATCATGTGCCGACCCTGACCGGCCTCGTCATTGGGGACGAACTCCTCTCGGGAAAGGTTAAGGAAGAGAATATGTCATTCCTGATTCAGGAATGTCGAAAGCTCGGGGTCCGTCTCGACTCCATCCACATACTACCGGATCGTACCGGGCGGTTGGCGGAAGCCATCCGTTCGGCATCCGGGGAAACGGACTATGTCGTCACATCGGGGGGACTCGGTCCCACGCATGATGATCGGACGATGGATGCTGTTGCTCGGGCCTTCGAAAAGCCGGTGGTTCGAAACTCGACCTACGAAGAAACACTTCGGTCCGTCTACCAAGACGTGGATGAAACGGTTCTGAGTATGGCGGACATGCCGGAAGGTATTGATTTCGTATGGGGAGATTCACTGGACATCCCCGCCGCGCGGTACAAAAATGTTTTTATTCTCCCCGGGGATCCGCGATTGTTTCGGTCAAAATTCTCCGCAATTCGGAACGAACTTCGAACGTCTCATGTTTTTCACGTTCAGAACATTTACGTTGATATGAATGAATCTGATCTCTCACCGATGCTCGGTCAATTGCAGGAACAATTTCCGGACGTCGACATCGGTTCCTATCCGACCCCCTGGAACGACGAATACAAGGAAATGGTGACCATTGAATCAACGGACGAGGGAAGTGTACGAAACGTGGCAAGCACGCTGCTCGACCAACTGCCCTCTGAATGTATCGTACGACAAGAGCTTCGTTCAACTGACGGAACGGAACAATGAACACATCCGAACTTCGAGAAGCATTCCTCTCGTTTTTTGAAGAGCGAGGGCATCAGCGATTTGACAGCGACTCGCTGGTCCCCTCCAATGACCCGACACTTCTGTTCACAAGCGCCGGTATGAATCAGTTCAAAGAACAGATGCTGGGCGGCGGAACGACCGAGATGGACCGCGCAACAAGCTGTCAGAAATGTGTTCGGACCGGGGATATCGAAGAAGTTGGCCGGACGCCCTACCATCTAACATTCTTCGAAATGCTCGGAAACTTTTCGTTCGGTGATTACTTCAAGGAAGAGGCAATTCGTTGGGGATGGACCTTCGTCCGGGAGGAACTGGGATTTCCTGCGGATCACCTGTGTGTCTCCGTGTACGAAGACGACGACGAAGCGTACCGAATCTGGAACGAAGACCTCGGCGTCCCGGAAGAGGACATCTACCGCTTCGGCGAAGCGGAAAATTTCTGGCCCGCAAACGCCCCCAGCGAAGGACCGAACGGTCCCTGTGGCCCCTGCTCGGAAATTCATTACGACTACGGGGAGGACCTCGGCTGTGGAAAACCGGATTGCGATCCCGCCTGCTGTGATCGCTTCAGCGAACTTTATAATCTGGTGTTCATGGAATACGAACGCCAGGAAGGGGGAGAGATGGAGCCCCTTCCCCAGAAAAACATTGATACGGGGATGGGACTTGAGCGTACCGCCGCAATCCTGCAGGATAAGCCGTCCGTTTTTCAAACGGATATACTCAAGCCGATTGTAGAACGCTCGGGAACTCTACTGGATACGCCCTATGATCCAGACGCCCCCCACGCCTCGGACCTTCATCGAATCGCCGATCACATCCGTGCTTCCGTGTTTTTAATCAGCGACGGGGTTCTGCCCTCCAACGAAGGCCGCGGATACGTGGAACGTAAACTGCTCCGGCGAGCCGTGGACTGTGGGCTCAAACGGGGACAATCGGAACCATTGCTCTGGAAACTGGTGGATCCCGTGGTCGAACAGATGGGCGACCGCTACAAAACCTTGCAGGACGCCGCGGAGAACGCGCGAAACCTGATTCGAAACGAGGAAGAAACGTACCTCAAAACGATTGATCGTGGAGAGAACCTGCTCGATCAAATGATGGACGAGCTTGTGGAAAAGGAAAAGGATATCCTGGACGGTGAAGATGCTTTCCTGCTGTACGACACGTATGGGTTCCCGGTTTCACGCACGGAAAAAATCCTCGCCGAACATGGATTCAATCTTGATCGTGAAGGCTTTGAAAACGCGATGGAGCAGCAGCGCCAGCAGGCCCGCGAGGAAACCGAAATTGAATCCGACGTGTTCGGTACCGGGATGATCTCCGGTCTCGAATCCAGGCTTCCGGAAAGCAATTTTACCGGTTACCACGAACTGCACACCGAGTCGGAAGTGCTTGGACTAATCGGGGAGGACGGGTCCATCGACGAAGCTTCCGAGGACACGTCCATCATCCTCGTCTCCCGAGATACGCCCTTTTACGCCGAGGCGGGGGGGCAAGTTGGAGACACCGGCCGCATCCGCACGGAGAAGGGGGTTCTCCGTGTCCAGGACACGCAATCAAAAGAGGATCTGATTCTTCACCACGGAACGGTGGAATCCGGGCGGCTCAGAACCGGTGACATTGCTTCTTTCGAAGTGGACCGAGCTCGTCGGGAGCGTATAGAAACCCATCATTCCTGTACACACATTCTGAATGCGATCCTGCGTAATGAACTGGGAACACACGTCCAACAGGCGGGTTCTCTGGTCGCTCCGGACCACCTCCGCTTCGATTTTTCCCATCCAGAAGCCCTCTCGGAGGAACAGGTACACACCATCGAAAAATGTGCGAACCAATATATCCTGGAAAATCATGAGGTCGAATCCGAGCACACCACTCTTGAAGAAGCCCGGGAACGCGGTGCTCTGATGTTTTTCGGCGAAAAATACGGAGAGATCGTCCGGACGGTTCGCATCGGCGATTTCAGCCTCGAACTCTGCGGGGGCACCCACCTTGATCGAACCCGGGACGCATCGATGTTCAAGATCATTTCCGAGTCTTCGGTCGCCTCCGGTACCCGGCGAATTGAAGCGGTCTGCGGGGCAAGCGCAATCCAGCAATTTGTGGAAACCCGGGAGCGTATGGAAAACCTCTGCCGTCTCCTGTCCACCACGCCTGAAGACCTGACCGATCGGGTCAAAAAAATGCAGGAGGAGATCCGCAGTTTGCAGAAGGAGCTTAAACAGGCCCGACAGATGAACCAGGGGGATCTTCTTCAAAACCTCGAGAAACAAAAAGAAAACATTGGAGACGTCGATTTCGTCGTTCGGGAGATCGACCATGCCCACCAGGAACAGCTCCGATCCCTCGTGGACGATCTCGTCAAGAATCGAAACCTGGATGCGGCGTTTCTGGCCGCCAGAAATGGTGAAAGTGTAAAACTTGCTCTACGCATTTCAGATCACCTTCAGGAATCCTCCGATCTGAGCGCGAACAACATCATTCAGATCGCAGCCGAAAAGGTGGGAGGGGGTGGTGGGGGCCGTGACGATTTCGCACAGGCTGGAGGCCCGAACACCGATCAGCTTGAAGAAGCGCTTGAGGCCGTGAAGCAACAACTACAAACGAGAGCGTAGCAGATACTCTGCACTTCTTCGGCACTGATTCCTCAAACATCCGCGACTTTCCCCGAAATAAAGAGGCTGAGGTTGCGGGGGTTTTCAACAGTCTCCCAGGAAGAAGATCGACCTGGTACAGGAAAAAGAATTATTCCCCGAGTGTCAATCGAACCATCCGTCGTTTCTTGCCGACCCGAAGAACGTCGCCCTCCTCGACGTCAATCGGTTCTTTCGGGTTCTGAATCTTTTCGTCGTTAATCCGCACGGCGCCCTGATCGATCAGTCGGCGTCCCTGGTTATTCGAGTCCACGAAATCACAGTACCGGATCAGATCCAGGAGCGGAATGGAACCATTTTCCCGTTCGACAAGTTCTTCGACGTTGACCTCCCGTAAATCGTCGGGGGTCTGGCGTTCGGAGAAAACGGTCACCCATCGATCGTGAGCCTCCCGGGCAATGTCCGTGCTGTCGAAAACATCCTCGACCACTTTTCCAGCAAGTTTCTTCTTGACGTCCATCGGATTGTCTTCCGACTCCATCAGTTTTCGATACTGGTCTTCTCGCACATCCGTCAGATACGTGAAATAATCCTCCATAAGAGCATCGGGAATCGACATGATCTTCGAAAACATCTCATAGGGATCCTCTTTGATCCCGATATGGTTGCCGAGCGACTTTGACATTTTTCGGGATCCATCGAGCCCGACCAGCAGCGGGACGGTGAGTGCAACCTGTGGCTCGAGCCCTTCTTTCTTCATCATATCCCGTGCCACAAGGAGATTGAACGTCTGGTCCGTTCCTCCAAGCTCCACATCCGCTTCAATCGCCACCGAATCGTACGCCTGCATCACGGGATAAAGAAACTCGTGGAGACGAATGGAACGATTTCCTTCAAAACGTTCTCGAAACTTTTCGTGTTCCATAAACCGGGATACCGTCAGGCGTGACGTGAGGTTCAGGACGTCACCGAACCCGAGTGGCTCAAGCCAGTCGCTGTTGTAACGGACCTCAACCCGGTCCATGTCCAGGGCCTGACCGACCTGCTCAAGAAACTCTTCCGCATTTTCCTCCACTTCCTCCTTTGACAGCGTCGGTCGGGTTTCGTCCTTGTCGGAGGGATCCCCGATTCGCGCGGTAAAATCTCCAATGATAAGCACCACGCGGTGACCGAGTTCCTGGAATTCGGCGAGCTTTCGAAAAACAACGTAATGACCGAGATGAAGGTCCGTCGCCGTCGGATCGACGCCGAGCTTAACTCGAAGCGGCTCTCCTTCTTCCACCGACCTCGATAGTTTTTCTATCAGGTTATCTTGCGTAAAAATCTCAACCGTTCCCTTACGTAGCTTTTCGAACTGTTGCTGAGCATCTTTGTCCATCGTTCTGGTACCGACCTATTGATCAAAATGACGTTCGATTGAAGAACCGTTTTTCCTTCTGGGTTCCTTCGATTGAATGTCGTATTCCGACCGTCCCCACTCGACCCACTTCTTTTTCTTGTACATCTTGTCCTGCTCGGTTAAAAAGCGAAGTAGCACCATAATAGTTCGTGACGGTCCTTTCTTCAAATACGGAAGTACGGTTAGAAAGTATTTTACGATCTGCTCGTGATGTTTGGCCGGGAGAAGCCGGGTCAGAAAAAATACGTCATGAACATTGCCGGACCGCAAATGATCCTTGATTTTTTCCGGGGTGGCCGGAAGGGCCTGTCTCATCCCCTCTGGAAACACCTCGAACTGAACTTCCCGAAACGTAATCCAGCGACTCATCTTCTCCTCTCCGGCCACGAGAAGCGCCGGGCGGACCCGAGCCCGTATCCGAAACTTTCGGAGCACACTTTTCCGGGGAAAATCCGTCGTTTTGATCGCAACGTGTTTCGTCCAGATCGCCCCTGGACGGAGGCGTATCCGGGACGGTATCTTGAGCTCCCGATGACGGTTCTGCGTAACGGAACTTCCGTAGATCCCGATCCGCTCATTCACGATTTCCACGTAGATTTTCTTTGAGGATTCCTGATCCGAAACCAACACTGACTGATTCGGTTCCCCCGTTTCCCGTTTCCTTTTTGAACCTGAAACCTCATTCGTTTCATTGCCTCCATCAGCCCCCTTTTTCACGTTACCGGATCCGTTCTTCACCCTCGATCGATCCGACTCCTCAAGAATGACATCCTTCGGCGGAGTGTCGAAATACAAGGCTAGAGGCTTGTCGGAGACATTTCTTAATGAAAGCTGGAGATGAACGACTTCCCCCCATTGATAACGATACTTATCCGTCGACAATCCCCCGCGCACAATAGAGGAGTTCACAATTTTTTCCCGCACTCGAACAAGAAACTCCTTCATACGATCCCGAAACGAAACATCAGGTGCCACGACCAGGAGTGATCTCGCGAGTCGACGTGCTTTCTTATATTGTTGCTTCTTATAGAGGTCCAGTGCATCGCGGTAGCGCTGTTTCAGAAAAACAGACTTGTTCGTTTTCGATCCGTCTTTGGAATCGTCCACCCGTTTAAGCTCCTGGTCAATGGAAAATGACAATCGTTCCTCAGGATCGAACGGCGATGTGGTTTTCTGTTTCCCGGAATGATTATGAAGAGTTTGAATTTGACGGAGAAGCTCATAATATTCGGCAGCACGCGTGTTCCTTATCCGTCTCTTGAGATACGGAATTACATCCTGACCCAGCTTGAGGAGTGCATCCTGCGCATTCACCCGTGTGCTCTCTTGATCGGAATGGAGCTGATTTAACAAACGTTGAATTCGCTTGCCGTTTTCGGTTTCGGATTTGGACGGTTCCGATGGAGTTTCTGTTTGTTCCGTCTCCTGTCCCCACCCCGCCGGCACGTCCATGAACACCAGCAGAATCGCAAAAACCAGAATCCAGATTTTTACACGAGTCGTATGCCTCAATGGACTCAAACTTAAATGACAGCGATGATGTGCCAGCGAATTGGCAGAACAAACCTGAAGCATAAAAGATCCCCTTCGGACTCCGACGTTCAGACCGTAAATGGAATCATTGGGGATTTCCGGATGGAGCCTTTTAAGGATTTTTAATTGATCCGATCGGAAATTACAATAGTGAGATCCCGTTCGTGGATTCAACGGACGATTCGTTTCTATTCGGTTTCATTCGTTTGACCCGGCTGAAAAAGTTTTCCTCATTCCTTCATCACGAAGAAAGGAGATCGCGAATTTTTTCGCGTCGTCAGTCTCCGGATTGCACTCGATGAACACTTTTCTTTTTTTCTACGATTAACTACACGGAAAAATGGGTGAAATAACAGGTGTCTGGGGTCGTCAGATTCTTGATTCACGAGGAAACCCCACCGTCGAAGTGGACGTTTTACTGGAAGACGGTACGTATGGTCGTTGTGCCGTCCCGTCCGGAGCTTCCACAGGGGAACGAGAAGCGATTGAGCTCAGGGACGAGAACCCCGACGTCTACCGGGGTAAAGGCGTTCGGGAAGCAATCGATAACGTGAACAATGAAATTTCCGAGGCGCTGGTCGGCATGCTTTCCTTTGACCAGCAACAAATTGACCATACGCTTCTGGAGCTGGATGGAACGGACGACAAATCGAACCTCGGAGCAAACGCCATTCTCGGAGCTTCTCTTGCTAACGCTCGCGCCGCGGCGGACTATCTCCAGTTACCGCTGTTTCGGTACGTGGGAGGAACGGCTTCCGGTCGTCTTCCGGTCCCGCTGATGAATATCCTGAACGGCGGTGAACACGCCTCTAATAACTTGGCCGTCCAGGAATTTATGATTGTACCGCACGGTTTTCAGCAGTTTCCCGAAGCGCTTCGGGCAGGTGTGGAAACGTATCATCTGCTCAAGGATCTGCTGGAAGAGAACGGCAAGAGTACATCTCTGGGAGATGAAGGAGGCTTCGCACCGGAACTGGAAACCCATGAACGGGCTCTCTCCCTTCTGGTGGAATCCATCGAACAAGCTGGTTATGAACCGGGAAAGGAAATTAGCATTGCACTGGACGCGGCCGCATCTGAATTTTTCGACGGTGAGCGGTATGATCTGTCCGAAACCGGAGAAGGAGAACAGACCGCCGAAGAACTGATCGACCTCTACGAACAATGGACCAACTCGTTTCCGATTGTGTCCATCGAAGACGGCCTGGACCAGAACGACCAGGACGGATGGAAAAAACTCACCAGCATCCTTGGCGATGACATCCAGCTGGTGGGAGACGATTTATTTGTGACCAATCCACGAATTATAGAGGATGGCATTGAAGCGGGCATCGCAAACAGCGTACTTGTAAAACCAAATCAGATCGGAACGCTAACGGAAACCACCCGTGCCGTTCAAACAGCGTCCCGTGCGGCATATTCAAATATACTCTCTCATCGATCCGGTGAAACCGAAGACACCACGATCGCCGATCTGGCCGTGGCACTCAACACGAGTCAGATCAAGACGGGTAGCGCGGCTCGCAGCGAGAGAACAGCCAAGTACAACCGTCTGCTGCGAATCGGCGAAATGCTCGGCGATTCCGCTGATTACTGGGGTCCGGATCTTTTCTGAGAACTCCCGTAAAAGAAAAAAGAGAGCTAACCGACCATCTTCATCAGCATACTTCCCGATCGCATAACGACCGGGTATGCCCCACCGAGAAGAAGAAGAAGACTCACCGAAAAACCCCCCGGAAGGGCCCAGGACTCCTGTTTATTTGCCACGTGAGCAACCACAGCTCCGGCAATCATGAGAAGAGGATGATGAAGGGCCCAATTCCATTCCTTGTTCATCATCACAAATAATACAAGACCGAGTAGCGCCTGAAGGTCAATAAGACCGACAAGTGCAGTACAGGCAACTCGGGACCCTCTTTTCTGTTCCTGGTCCCGTATCGCAAGCACCACGGTCCATCCCACCACCAAAATGGCCAGAAGGATCAGGAGGTAGCCCAGTCCGGCATGCGCGTGTTTTAATCCTTTCATCGTCTGTTCTCTCGGACAAAAACGAGAAGACCGAAAAAAATTGACCTGGAATAGTAGAAGACGAAAATCAACGTCCGAGCCGAACGTTCGTCGCAGCTCCCGCCTCTTCCTGAGAAGCCTCCTTTTTAACAATAAAATCGACGCCTTTTCCTTCCGACACGTCGTCGAAGGTCAGATCAAACATAAGATCACTCAGGTGAAAGAAGTAATCCGAACCGTCGTCGGCCTGGATAAATCCATAGCCGCGGTCCGGAAATTTTTTCTTTACGAACCCGGTGAGCTCACGAACCTGATCATCCCCGTCCTCATCCGACTGCTGATCGGATATCACCCGGTTTCCCGGCTGACCGGGCGTATCGTTTTCAGGAAAGGAGGTGTTAAAATTCTCATCGTATTCGGTCGGCGCCGGCTCATCGGGTTGTGAATCGTCGTCCCCCGCTGCGTCATCGTTATTCTGCTGCTTTCGTTTATACTTTTCACGGCATTCGTCACAATAAAAACTCTCTCCCTCGCGGGGATGATAGGTAGTCCACACTTCTCGATCTCCTTCGTGCATTGGCGACTCACAGACGAGCTTATGCTCTTCATACACAAGCTTGATGTCATCAATCAGGTCGTCCAGCCAGATCATGTCGAAGTCACGAAGATTGGCTTCATCCGAAGATGAAGACAGTTGGGGGGAACAACCTTCCTGAATACTGGCCACCGCCACCCGCTTCCCGAGCTGCCGTGCATTCAGAAGAACGGGTTTATAATCCCGGTCCCCGATCACACAGAGTGCGATATCGAATGAATTGTCGAGTCCGGCATTGTAGAGCAGGTTGGACGCGAGCGAGATATTGACGCATTTCTCTTCCGGTTCAAACCAATCGTCCGGATCCCGATCTTCCTTTCGAAGCGGCCGTCCACGAAAATCAACCGGGTACACTTTTACTTCATAATGGTATTTCTCACGCAGCATCGAAAAGAAATTCAACCGCTTCTCAACCGCGTCCTCATCCGCCTGATCATAATTGGTCGCATAGCTGCTGAAGAAATACGTCCGTACCAGATCGAGATCGGAAAGGTTCGACTGCGCTTCCAGCTGATCGACCAGAAC
Organism: uncultured Planctomycetia bacterium; assembly: GCA_964606115.1. Taxonomy (GTDB): domain Bacteria; phylum Planctomycetota; class MHYJ01; order CAYXQY01; family CAYXQY01; genus CAYXQY01. The sequence goes on from CAZSFH010000007.1 coordinate 14,748, forward strand.
ACCCGGGAGTTTACCAAAGTCAATTCGAAAATCAGAATCACCTTCGGCGTCCTCCAACTTCGGCGTGTTGGAGTAAAGCCAGCTCCCGTCAATAAACACCATCACTTTTGTCATAGGACCAACTCCTGTAACGATAAAACAGTGAACATCTCTAAATAAACTCTATCGGAAAAGGGGTGCGCACTCAGCGGGCCGAATTTTCGGTCTCAATGTGCACCTTTTCGGATATGATCGAACATGATAACACGAGAAATACGTGTCTTCAGCACCTTTATTTCGGCGAAAGTCCCGGATTTTGAGGAGGCAACACCGAAAACGTCATCTTTCATTTCCGGGTTGTTTCCCCGAAATCCCATTCAGCCGTCCCGTTTACGGAGCACTGAAATGACGTATTTTTCGCGTTGTCATGATAAATGACCCCCGCACATCACAAACAGGGACAAAAAAGGATTGACGAATCCACAAAAAATAAAAAAGATACGGACAAAAAGATTTCGACCGAATCAACTTAATGAAAAGCAGCCTCCGACCCCGAAGGCAATCCCAAACTCTAATTGTCCCCGTCGAAAAAGTAAATTAACTCAAGATCGTTCTGAAACCCCTTCTTAAAGGTGTAATTAATCTCATCCAAAATACGTTGCATAAGAAAAATCCCAAGCTTATGACGCTTTGATTCCTTCAGGTACGATGTTTCCTCCTCTTCCTTGGACGTGTTGATCGTGGTCCCATTCGTAAAATCCTCAATCAGAGCTCGGAACCGAACGTCGTTCACGTCCAGCCGAATGCGAACATCACCATGATGATCAATCGCCTGCGCATGATTAACAATATTCGTGACCGCCTCGTCAATTGCTACCACAATTAACTTAGCAACGTCCTCAACCATACCGGCTTCCTCACACAGATCGGCCGTTAATTCTCGCACCTCCTGAAGCCGATCGGTCGAGGTCTGAATCCGAATTTCATCAGTCTTTGACGTTTTTACCATTGTATTACCATGCACTTACCGGGAGATCATTCATACTAATGAAGGCCTTAGTAACGGGTCCTTCTTTCCATAGATAAAAAAATATCTCGAAAAGGAGCGGAGCAATATTTGTTTAGATTAATTTTAGTATAACCGGATCGGAAAGTCAAATGGAGTCTATTTCAAAAACTTCAACTTCAGCTTACCCGGAGAAAAAGGGTTCAGGAATCCGGGAACGACGGGTGTTGTCGGTATTGCTGGATATCCTGTTCGATCTGCTCAATGAGCTCATCCACCTCCTCATACTCCTCTTCATCCCTCAGATAACAGTGAAATTTAAACACCAGCTGCTGATCGTAAAGATTCCCTTCAAAATTCAGAAGGTGGATCTCGACCACTTCTCGCTTTTCATCTTCAAACGTTGGTCGAATTCCGATGCTTGCGACAGCCGGATACCGGCTGTCCTGAAGTGGTACCACCCCCCCGTAGATCCCGCGGGGGGGGTACACATCGTGATCAAGATCGAGATTCGCGGTGGGAAATCCAATCTCATGTCCGCGTCCCTCCCCCCTTACCACCGTTCCGCTAACACGCACGGGTCGCTTCAGCATCTCGCTGGCTTTTTCCAGTCGCCCTTCCGTAATCGCGGTTCGAATTCGACTACTACTGACACGCTTCCCCCCTACCTCGGCGTAATCACATGCGACCACGTCCATACCCTCCGGCCTCCCGAGCTCTCGGAGCCGATCAAGATCGCCTTCACGATCACGGCCGAATTTTGCTCCCTTCCCAAGAACCACAACTTTTGCCGAAAGCGAACTGCGCAGAACAGATTCATAAAACTGCTCCGGAGTCTGATTGGCAAATGACTCCGAAAATGGTATAACTCCGACATAATCCGGTCCCAGCTCGCTCAGAAACGAAAGCCTCGTGTCGAGCGAATAAATGCTTCGTGGCGCTTCCGATCCAACAACGCTCCTTGGATGCGGATCGAATGTCAGGACCACGGACGGCAGATCTTCCTTACGAGCCCGACCCACCAGCGTTTCGATTATTTTTCGGTGGCCGGCGTGAACTCCATCAAAGACCCCCCAGCTCACAGACGAACCCATCGGTTCAAATGTCGGGAGGGACGTCCAATCTTCAAGAACTTCTGTCATAGTCAGGGCCCGTATTTCGCTATGCGTCCCGCGTGAGCGAGCGCTTCCGATAACATTTCCGTCGAAGTGCGCTGACCGAGCGCCCCATTTCTCGCTTCAAGTTCATGGTACGCCCTCGTCTGATCACGACGAGCGGTGTCGGCGGCAAGCAAAACGGGAACGGGGTGCCAGGAATGGGATTTCATGGGAACCGGTGTACTGTGATCCGCCGTCACCAGAAGCACGTCCGGATCAAGTTCCATGACCTCCGGTATTTGACCGTCCACTTCCTCGATCACGTCCCGCTTTTTCTCGAAATTTCCATCCTCCCCATAACTGTCTGTTTTCTTGATATGGAGATAAAAGAAATCATATTCGTCCCATGATTTCTTCAGGACCTCAAACTCTTCCTTCCGCGTCTCAGGTGCATCTTTGACGGTGTCCATTCCAACCAGCCGGGCAAATCCGAGATACATGGGATACTGAGCGATCCCTTTGGCCCGAAGCCCGTACCGCTCCTGCATGCCGGCTCGGGGTTCATATTTGTCGTATCCCCTGGTAATAATCATGTTCGCCCGTTCTTCATCCGACAGAACATCCCCCACCTGTTCGATAAACGACTGAATGTACTGCGAGGTCTTGCGGGAAGCCGAATTTTCACCCTCAAGAGGTTTCGGTTTCTCTCCCGGCTTCTGAGGATCGGTATCGGAGAGTTCTCCCCCCAGTTGATCCCCACGACAAACCAGAAGTGCTCGGTGTTCGCTGATGGTCTCAAAAAAGAATTCTACGTCCCCGTCAACATCCACGTTTTCATTAATTTTCCGGCAAAGCCGCCGGTTCTCCTCCGTTGAAATGCGACCGGCCCGGCGGTCAACGACAATTCCCTCGTCGTCCACGGTACAGAAATTCACCCGAGCGGCCACGTCCCGACGGGTCAGATCGAAATTGATGCCAAGTGCTGAGACAATTCCTCGACCGATCTGATGCTCAAGGGGATCGTAGCCGAACGTTGCAAGGTGCCCCGCAGGTGATCCGGGGGTCACACCCGGAGCCACCGGATCCGCAAGACCGGTACAGTTTTTCCTGGCAAGCTGGTCGAGATTCGGAGTGTCGGCTTCCTGAAGAGGTGTACCTCGTCCGTCCTCCTGTGGTATATCACCAAGTCCATCCACAACCAAAAAGAGAATGGTCGAATCATTCTGAATGATCAAATCATCCGGCAGTTGTTCAACCTTGGTCATTGCTGGTGTCTCCGTTAAAAAAAGTCCGTGAAGCGTTTCAGAAATAATTGATCTCGACGTGCCAGGAAACCGCTGAAGACCTCCGCAACGTCAGTGAAACGAACCCCCCAAAAGAGCGTGGGGGGTGCCGCGCGCGATGCCATCAGTGTATCGGCTAGTTAGACCTCATCTGAAAAGGTGGCGTACGCTCAGCGGGCCGTATTTTCGGTTAGAAAGTGCGGATTTTTTCCGAGGTTATGCCAGAGGGTGCGCATAATCGAGGGGAAAATCCGTGCTTTCCGGCCAAAATACGGCCCGTCCCGTACGGGATGATCCCTCAGCGGGCGCTCTGCGGTGTCATATCTCCTCAAAAACCCGCTGAAATTGGGGTTTTTTCGTCAATATTCCGTGCAGACCGCCCGCTGAGGGATCACTTAGTGCACGTCACCTTTTCAGATGAGGTCTAGTTATATTTGACCTATATTATGGTAACTCGTTTTATCTCAACGAGATACGTCACAATCGGACCGTCAGTTCGACCTGATTTCCTCAGCAATATACGGTCGGCATTGCCTGCGAAGTCACGCCGCACTGCCGCACCGATTGTGATCGTACTGATGAAGCAGGGGACTTTCAGCAGTCTCCGTTCCCTTTTTTCAGATGGGGTCCTGATATTGAATTTCCTCAAAACGTGCGGGGCAGTCCCATCATCGCGGAGGGTCCATCGGTGTTTCGATCAAATTTTATTTGAAGGGGGAAACGGTATCAATCCGAGTGATCGTCCAGTTTCAAATGAGATTTTTAATCCTTGAAAATTCACCCGCAAGAATGTAAGTTAGCAGAAAAACGACACGTTTTTATGGTTGACATCACTGATGATCGATTATTCCAATCAACTGGATCCGAAGGAGAAAAAGGAACTCGAGGAACGTCTCGAATATCATTTCGACGATCCTTCCTTACTGAGCAGAGCTCTCACTCACTCTTCCCTATCTCATCGTGACATCCCCCACAATGAACGCCTTGAATTCCTCGGGGATTCCGTGCTGGAAACCGTCATCTGTGAGTACCTCTTCCGAACCTTTCCGGATCTCTCCGAGGGCCGTCTGTCCGAGATGAGATCGGTCGTTGTCAGCTCGACGAGCCTCTACGAGGTTGCGGACGAAATTGGTCTGGACGAATATTGCCGGGTCTCGAAAGGGATCGCCAAAAAAGACTCCATCCCCGAATCAATTTACGCAAATCTCCTCGAGGCCGTCATCGCCGCCATCTATCTGGACAGTGGACTTGAACAGGCCCGTTCCTTCATTCTGGATCAGCTTGAGACGATTATTCGGAACATTGTCGAACAAAGCCACGCATTGGATTACAAATCATTTCTCCAGCAATACACGCAAAAACGCTGGAACAAAATCCCCCATTACCAGATCGTCTCCGAAGAAGGGCCCGATCACAACAAGCATTTTGAGGCCATGGTCCTGATTCGCGGGGAAGAACACGGGCCGGGCCGGGGAACCTCCAAACAGGAAGCCGAACAGGAAGCCGCCCGGATCGCCATCGAAGAACTGGACGTGGACACATCAGAAGTACAGTAGGATACCTCTGCATGGTGAAAGCACAGGCCCATCCGTCAAGGCCCATTCAGGGTTTATAAATCAATTATTTTATCCGCTGCAAAAGTAAAGTCGGGAACTGTTGATCCTCAAACCGGTTATCAGTAACCGTTTGAAGTGTATTACGTTCCATAACCCCCATGACGTACATCTCGTCTGACGCGTACCGATCAAGCAGAATACCGGCAGCACGCCGGAGAATTCGATCCCGGCGTGTTTCGGGACCAAACAGATCATCCAATATCTGTTCTCGCGACGACGTTCCGGCCGTCCGGTCCTCCAGTGCAACGGTCGTTTCCTCTCCTTCAGGGAGGGGACCAACCCGATAGTATTGGTCCTCATGGAACACCAGGACCTTTCGAATCGGACGGCTGGAGACATTCTCGATCTTCACTTCTCCGGTACTGGAGGAAACGGCGAGTAAATTGGTACGATCCATCTGCTTTTTAAAATGCTGGAGCGCGAAATACCCTTTCGCAGGAAAGGTCTCCCATCGAAAGTGCCACTCTTTGTCCTGTTTCTGGAGTTTGGGAAATCGTTTTTTGATCGACGATTCACGAAAGAACAGCGGAATGGATCGGCGTACGTCGTTCAGCGGATACGTAACCCGCACGGTTTCAGCCGAAGAATTCCCCTTTTTTTCCTCCCCCGTACCAAACGGAAACAGGGAAACACGCTGGTCGACAATGCTTTGCCCTGATGGTCCGTCATGAATCTGCATCGAAATGATCTGTCGAATAAATGGCGGCTTTTTCGGCGCCCGGATGTAGAGGAACGATCCCAATCCAACCGGGACGACAGCAATCAAGGACCATATAATCAGAGAGGAACGGATCCAGATCCCGAGGAATAGGAGACCGGCAATAACAAACAACTGTATCCAGACCGATCCGGCAAACCAGGACGATCGTCGCTCTGAGACGTTCGGTCGCTCGAACAGATCATAGGTACGAGGGTCTACCGGTCGAATGCTCACCTTCAATGGAACACGCGTGTTCACATTTTTTTCCGGCCTGTATACGTGCACCAGGGTCTGTGTTCGCTCCACGCTCGATTTGTTCGAAGGACGGTCAAGGTACATTACATCAACAAGACCGGGCCAGGAAGCCAACGAAATCAACTCTTCGCGAGGAGCACTTTGAAAAACCACGGTCCTGTGTGACCACGAAGAACGAATCCGCCGACGGGCAGCGTCGGACAAACGTTCTGAAAGGCCAATCAATACCTGATCCTGGGAGAAGACATGCCGAAACCGTTGCTGTTCCCGAGCCAGTTCCCCCCCTTCGCGGCCGAACAATCGAACGGTAAAAACGGGAAAAGACGAGGAACAAAAAACGGGCAAGCGCACCGTGCGTCCGGCTTGATCAGAAGAAAGCTGAATGGACCGAGAAACATCAAAACCACCTGCTCCCCGGACCTGGACGGTCCCTGAAAAAGAACCCGCTCCCTTTGATTTTCGTTCAATTTTAACGGGTAGCGGCGCCCAATGACCGTAGCGGAGCATACCATTCAACCCTGGAGGTTGAATCGAAACGGAAAGTGAGGACTGAGCACCAGCGGGTGAGCCAAAAAACAAAAGGATCACAAGCATCAGGATCACTTCAGAATAAGCTCGAGCTTCCTCGAGCTTATGAAAATTTCTTTTCACAAGCGTCACCCATTAAATCGATCATGAACAGCCCACAAACCCACGCCGGGATTCTGCACAAAAAACAGTTCTTCCCCATCATCGGTGGAGGTATATCCCTGTTCGAGATCAGCCGGATCATATTTTTTTAACATCTTGTCCGCGGATGCATATTCGTAACCGACCTTCTCAATTTCATCCCGGGACAACCCTCCTGGCGCGTAGGTAATTTGAAAACGGCCCTCCGAGGATCCGTGAATAAGGTGTGCGGCGGCCGACCGGTTTGCTCGTAGCTCTTCGTTCTCCTCAACGGCGCTCAGCACCCGTTCGGTACCGGCATATCCATACTCCTGGATCAGTTCGTCAATTCGTTCGTCCTCCCCAAACTTATCCACCCCCGGGGCCAGGACGAGCAACTCTCCTCCGTCAGAAATCGCCATCCGAGTTCGATAAATTGCTTTGTTCCCGAGCCATGTACTCCGGAATTCATCAGGGTCGAGATAAACCACCGCCTTATCAACAGGATCATCAAGGAGTTCGATGTTGTGCTCCTGACTCAAGGCTACCGCCCGCTCAAATGCATCCCGTGTCCGGCCTATGAACAGCCCCTGTAGATTGGTCTCCCCCTCATCGACCGTTGTGACGGTCAGAAGATAGGTAATGGAAAAATCATCAAGAAAATGTTCCTGGGCGTAATCAAGCACTCGTCGCACCGGTGAAAAATCACGGCCCATCAGACGTTCCATACCCCATGCCGCACCGAGAAAATGAGTGCGGTCGATAATCTCACGACCCCCGCAACCGACCACAACATTCTTGGTATAATTGGCCATTCCAACCACTTCGTGCGGCACGACCTGGCCGATGGAAAGAATCTGATCGTATGCTTCATCCAGTAGTCGTTCATTTATTTCCACCTTAATTGGATAGGATACCACTCCACCGGAAACTTCGTCTACAAACCCCTCCGGGACCGTACCAATGTTTCGAACATCTTCTCTCCAGCGATGTACCTTGAAACGATCTAACGGGATATCCTCCCCGAACATCCGCCGAAGGTCCGCTTCCTCCATCGGTTCGTGTGTTCCCAGCGCAGGCATCACGTCGACCTCGACACTCGGTGAAAGAAGTCGATACAGACCCGCCGTAATATCGCCGGCCTTCGAGTGGGCTCGCGTCGCGTCCGGTGGGAGCAGTAGAACCCTGTTCCAGTCCGGATCAAGTGACTCCCACCACGTTTCCAGGTTCTCCAGAAGAACCTCGTCTGAAATACGCTCCCCAATGACTGAATGCGTCTCCATATACTAACCTCCTGCTCCGTAGTATTTCTGATAGGTCCGAAACCGCTTTTGATACACCGAGTCAAGACCCGTATCGGTCTTCGGAGTCGCCACGACATCCGTATCGACGTTCAGTTTATCAAATTGAAACTCCCCCGCCGCCTTTTCAGCCAGCATCGCCGCCCCGACGGTCGAGTCATGAGTGGAGCCCGTTGCGGAGAGTTCGGTTCCAAAAATATCCGCGGCCATCTGGGTCCAGCGTTCGGAGTTCAAAATACCTCCCGACATCACCACTTCCTCCGGATCGGCGTTCCAGTGACTGAGCATGCGACGATAACAATCGTAGAGCGTAAAGAGAATCCCCTCCTGAATTGCATGATATATGGCTCCGGGACCGTGCTCAGCGGTCAATCCGGCCAGCGTTGCGGTTCGATCTTCATCCCAACCGGGTGCCCGTTCCCCGTAAAGAAATGGAAGAAAGTAAGGGGCCTCAGATCGCTCAATTTGACTCGCTTCCTCGTCGAGCATTTCATAGTCCCATGCCTCGAGTTCCCCGCCGGAGTTTAAAATATCGAGATACCAGTCCGCATTATTAATCCCATGCGTCGCTCCACCGGCCACATACGTATCGTCGTGCATGTAATAGCACCAGGTTCCACCCTGATGGGGAAGTCGTGCATCTTTCACGCCGAGTCGGATGGCCCCACTTGTCCCCACGGAACACGACATCACCTCATCGCTCATCCCGGCGACCGCCAATTGATTCATTGCTCCGTCCGCAGCCCCCACCGTTACCGGGGTTCCCTCCGGTAATCCAATTTCACCAGCAAGTTCGGATCGAAGAGGAGCCGTATGAGTCTCCTCCCGGATCGGAGAAAGCTGATCCCGTTCCACCGAAGCGAAATCTAACAGATCCTCCCCCCAATCTTTTGAATGAAGCTGAAAAAAACCGCTGCCGGAAGCCGTGCACCGGGAAACTCCGCGTTCACCGGTTAACACCTGATAGAGATATTCGACCTGTGACGAAATCAGCGGAACCGAACGTCCCTCAAAACGACCCTCCCGTTCAAAATAACAGTGTTTCCAGAAGGGGTACATCGCGTGCGCTACACATCCCGTTTTCCGATAGTAGGAATCCACCCATTCACGCTCCGGGCGAATGTCTTCCACAAACGATCGCCCCGTGGTATCCACCCAGGTCCGGATGGGCCCTTCGGGGTTCCCGTTCTGATCCAGGTACAGAAGACTATGCCAGGTTCCACACAAGCCGAGAATGACCGGTTCGGCATCCGCGGATTGTACTACCGTTGCCAGCACATCAAGCGCGGCGTCGACCATGCCCTCGGGTTGAATCGTCGTATCACCGGCCACCCGATCAGAATAAGGTTGAGTTGCGAGGTCAAGGATCCCCTCCTCCGATTCAAAACGGATGGCTTTGACCGAAGACGTACTGACTTCAAGCGCAGCGACCTGCATGAAGAAATTTCATTTTAATGAGTGGAAACAATTTCAAACTGGTCTTCCGAACTTTCTATTATCCGGTATGGTCTCGAATAGAAATAAGAATGTTTCGATTTCGTCCGGATCGGCGGTGCTCGAACAGAAAGACCCCCTGCCAGGTCCCCAGCGCAAGGGATCCGTTCCTGATCGGTATGGTTTCGGAAATACTGGTCAATGCGCTGCGCAGGTGAGAAGGAAGATCATCCGGTCCTTCCGTCGTATGGGTATACCACGACTCTCCTTCAGGGGCTATGCGCTTAAAGAACTCTTCAATATCCCGGCGAGCGGACGGGTCGGCATTTTCCTGGATCAATAAACTCGCGGACGTGTGCTGCAGAAACAGATGACAGAGGCCCTGTCTCACCTCCGCACTTTTCACGACATCCGATACATTTGAGGTGATATCGTTCAATCCCTTCCCGTTTGTTCGAACCTGAATTTGTTCCTGCATCGATCAATCAAAGTGTTGAAATAAAGGTCAGCAAGCAACATCTCGTTCCGAACCGTGCACCAGAACCTCGTCTATCCCGGGTCCCGCAGGAAACCTTACCGCTCCGATCCCCCGGAACCGTTCCCGGACGATGTATGTTTTGATGTTTTCATTATTGTAATTCCTTTCATTAACGTTTTCATCCGATCAAACTGGGCCCCGTTTGGATCTCTGGTCAGGTAATAAAACGTGAACATCCAGCCAGAATGGAACCGTACAAAAAGGTGTAATCTGGTACTTTTCTGGTTTTGAAAAAGAAGGTGAACACCGGGCCGTGCCGGTTGACTCCAGGGTTCCTGAAATGAAAATCGTAGACCGGATTCCTGTTTCATTCGGGTCCGAACGAGATACTCCCGAACCCGGACTCGCCCCTGTCGGGTGGACAGTGAATCTTCGTTCAAATGTGGAGGACGTCTCCCGGCAGTAATAAAAAATCGATCCGTGCTCTTCAGAATGACAAAAAGCGCAAGGACCCGGGGTTTTCCCGGGTTCAACGAATACGACCACTCTTCGGGAACCGGGAATCGAATTCCATAAAAATGATTTTCGTAAATCCGGTTTTCAAATGTTTCACGCTCCTCTGAATGCCGCCTGCGAAGCCGGCGATAAATTTCATCCATCTTTTTCGTTCGATATTCCGATTTTACCTGAAGAAGCGATAACCACTCCTGAGCGTACACCAGATACCCCGTCTTTAAACAGCTTTCGATAAACCGCCGACCGCCTTCACGATCGAACTGGACCATATCGGGAACGTCGGACAACACGTTCACCGCCCGCTCATGCTGGTTCGACCGGGAAAGACAGATTCCAGCGCGGAGCCGTGCTCGCGGAAAGTTCTCTCCTCGCCGGTCTGCCCGCAGGTACCAGCGTGAGGCTGTACCATACAAGTTTCGGGCTTCGATCGCCCGCCCCAGCCAGAATGCAGTCTGCAGAGTTGGCTTTCGTTTCTCTTTGTTTCGAAACTCGTTTTCGGCCTCCCGATACCGACCCATTTCAAAAAGAATACGTCCCCGAACCATGGACACGTGCAATCGCTCCGGCTCACTCGTCTTCATCCGGGTAACCTGTTTTAATGCCTCCTTGTACCTTCCACGGGCAAGCTTTCGCTCAACACGAAAAAGGGTACGCTCAAGGTCAGCCACCCCCCCCTTTTCAATGAAGAAAAGAAGCCGGGACGCCGTCAGATCCGAGGGCACCACTTTCAGCACCGCCCGAGCCATCCGCCCGGCAAAATCATGGTTTCCTGTCAAATACGCCGCTCTTGCAGCAGCGCGGGCAGCGTCCGGTTTCTCGGCCGTTTTCTCCGCCGCACGCCGGAAATCCCTGTGGGCCTTTGAAAATTTCTCTTTTAACACGTAGCCCCGTCCTCGCACCAAATACAATCGTTTACGAAGATCCTGCAGATCCGCCGAAAGGTGTTCCAGGGCCCGACTTGCGGCTTGAAGAAGTTCTCCAGACGTTTTCGGGGTCCACCCACGTAACTGAAGCACTCGAACCTTAAGCTCATATCCCCGCCAGTTGTCTGTCCTGTTCTGAATGAGCCAGGTCGCTTCCTGATCGGCCCGCTCCGCTTGATTTAACTTGAGAAATACACGCCCCCGTAAATATCGAGCACGAGTTTCCGCCCCTTCTTTTATCGCGGAGTTCAAAAAGGGCAGAGCGGACCGGTAATTGTGATCCTGAATAAAAGACTTCGCTTTACGAATGTTCCCGGACAGAAGCTCCACGTCAGACTCCTCACCCGCGGAGACGGTAACCGATAAAACAAGAACGGCGAGTGTTATGAGGCATGCCCTGGGGCCGTTTTTAGGAGGTCGATAGCTCATTCACACAACACCCCGAGTAATACATGTGCCATCACTCTATTTCACACGGGCGGCTGCAATGCGAACCTGTATGTGATCGCTTCTCATCGCGGACTTCAACGTCGCTTGATTAAGGGCCCCGAGTCCCTCAAGCGTCCAGAGCGCATGGATTTTCGCTGTTTCCCCCCCCCCATTACGGACGGTGTTGCGGAGTTTCTGTAAAATATCCTCTCCCGGGTCCCGCCTGATTAACAATCGCTGCGCCCAGTCCCGATGCCACGCATTCTCATGTTCGAGAAGCTTCACCAAATTGCCCGACGATTCTTTCGTGAGATCCGGCATCTCTATCCGCCGTTTCTGATCCTTCGCAAACACCCGCCAGATGCGGCCAAGCCCCACCGGTTGATCGAGGTTTCGGGCCAGGATCTGTTTTTTTAAGTACCGCGGCGTAATGAACTTCTTGTGCTGAATGATCCCCCGGTACATATCGATCACGTACAGCGTTCCGTCCGGTCCATTCTCCACGTTTACCGGCCGAAACCGTTCGTCCCGGGAGGCTAAAAAATCACGCCGTCCCCAATCCTGATCCTCAAACGTCTTCCGGACAGCCTTCATGTTAATCCCCTTCCGCTTCATGTCGAAATAGGCCACGACGTTTCCAGCCACGTCCGGGACAAACGCATCTTCTGAATATTCGGACGGAAGCTGATCTCCACGATAAATAACCTGTCCGGACACCCCCGTGGCCCGGGCGAGCCGTCCGTCTTTTCGAAGCATCCCCTCCCGATATCCGCGATTAACACCCGGGTTGACGCGGATCGAATAAATAGCGTTATCCTGCACGATACCGCTTGACATTGCATCATTGATGGATAGCGTCCCCGAGTGTTTCTCCAGATTTTTCGGGAAGGTCTCCCCCTTCAAGAAATACGAATTCGTGTTGTAATACAGTCGTCCAAAACTGTCCTGACTGATCCCCCATTGACCGCGGAAGTCCGTTTTCTCTTCTTTCAAGACCGGTTCCCCGTCCTTCAGATCAAACTGAAATCTCCGTTTGCTTTTGGCGTTGTAAATCCAGTTGTCAATCGCCTGACGCAGCCCGTTTTCAGTGTGTTCCACCGGTCCCTGTTTTCCGTATTTTGTTAGTTTCGTTTTTTGATCCGCCCTCAGGTCCCCGTTGGTGTCCCGGCAGTACCAGAGATGCGGCGGTTCAGCCACAAGCACCCCTCCCTCCACGAGCGCAAGTGCCCGCGGCATGACGAGATTATCCAGAAACGTCGTCCGCTGATCCATCCGCCCGTCGCCGTCGGTGTCTTCCAGCACCGCAATTTTCCCCACCGGCTTCTGCTCCCCTTTCCCCTCGACGTTCGGCATGTATCCACGCATCTCCACCACCCACATGCGACCTGCGGGGCCCCATCGAAGAACGACCGGATCCACCACGTTCGGTTCAGAGGCAACGAGTTCCAACTGAAACCCGGGAGCAATTCGAAATGTCTTCTTCTCCTCCGCCGGTGTACGGGCGGGCGCAGCCGGTACGTCCATCTGTTTCCAGTTATCGTAATCACCCTCTTCCTGCTGAGCGTGCATCCTCAAACAGAACGCCGCACCAATACTCACCGACAGAATAAATATCCATGTCATTCTCCAACCAGGGCTGTGTGTTTGTATCATCCGGTCCTTTCGGTTCAAAATTTTCCACAAAAGAACGTACGAGTTCTAATTATAACATTTCCCCCCCTATCCACAAACCTGCTTTTCAAAAAAAGGATTCCTCTGGTAAAATTTGATTTGTTCATACGACACCGGGAGACTGCTGAAAACTCAAGTCTCTTTGCATACATTGCTCATATCAAACTCAAACCGAAATCCATCCATGACCGAGCAACACGTGGTCGTCGTCGGAAGTTCAAACACAGATATGGTCGCTCGACTGAATCGAATGCCTGACCCCGGTGAAACCGTTCTCGCAAACGACTTTATGAAGGCGCCGGGAGGAAAAGGAGCCAACCAGGCCGTGGCGGCCGCACGTCTTGGAGCGAATGTGACGTTCGTGGCGAGGGTCGGCGATGATATATTTGGAAACGAGGCGATTGAAAACTTTAAGCAAGAAGGAATTCGGGTCAGGTACGTAACCCGGGATAAAAACGAACCTTCCGGAGTCGCGCTGATCTTTGTGGACGAAAATGGTGAAAATAGTATTGCCGTCGCTTCCGGCGCGAATGACGCCCTCTCTCGCGAGGATATCAAACGTGCGAAACCCGCATTTAAAAAAGCCGCCGTTGTGCTGTTCCAGCTGGAAACCCCAATTGAGTCCGTGACATTCGGTGCCGAATTGGCAAATGATTATGAAGCAAACGTGGTATTAAATCCGGCTCCCGCTCAGGAGCTTACCAATGACCTGTTACAGAACGTTTCCATTCTTACGCCAAATGAATCAGAAGCGTCCTGTCTTACGGATGTACAAGTCACCGGATTGAAATCGGCGGAGCAAGCAGCGCATCAGCTTCGAAACCGAGGCGTCAATAGTGTCGTCATTACGCTGGGAGACGAGGGGGCACTGATGGCAACGTCGGAGGAAGTGAGACACCTCCCGGGACATGAAGTGAATCCGGAAGACACCACCGCGGCCGGTGACGCTTTCAACGGTGCCCTCAGTTGTGCTCTATCGGAGGGACAATCCCTTTCGGACGCCGTGGAATTTGCCAATCGGGTTGGTGCCCTGGCAACCCGAACGAGAGGAGCTCAACCCTCACTCCCCCAACGGAACGAGGTGGAACAATTTTCGCCGGGGACCGAAAGATAAGCGTCGACTGAGAAAAGTGTGCTACCACACTTTCCAACCGTCACGGTAATCTCGTCTGATCCACCCATTCACCTTCGCATCGTTCGTGAATTTTCCTTTTGAATGATTGTATTGAAGAGTCTTTCCAACTTCCGCACGCCGCTGAGCGAGCACGCCGAGCAGGACGGTTTCCGTCATCGGGGCTGAGTAGGAAAAATTACATTTGGGAAAATCCCACGGTTTATCCCCCCGGACGGCCTGAACAAATTCCATGTGGTGACCGGGATCCGGCTCCGACACATACGCTTTTTCCACGTTTTTCGCCTCCTGTGCCCGCTCCTCGGGTATCACCTTTTTCAGATCCCCATACCCCGCGGTAAACACTTTCCCTTTTGTCCCGACGAAGAGGTTTCCGTTTTTCGCTTTTTGCCATTCCTTTTTCGAAATGCCCTCCGGTCGTTTCGGTTTGTTGTCATAATTTGACGGATTCCCGTCGTACCACAAAGCGGTAAAGGCTGGACGCCCCTCTTTTTCGGGAAAGTCCCATTTGACCCTGGACATGGCGGGAAACGATTCTTTTGTGACCTGATCCACCCGTGTTAATTCCACGGACTCAGGGCGCCCTGCTTCCTGTGCCCAGAACATGCCATCCATGATATGACAGGCCATATCTCCTAACGCCCCCGCACCAAAATCGAACCATCCTCGCCAGTTAAAACGATGATAAGCTTTCTGGTTAAAGGGCCG
The DNA here is from genome assembly GCA_964606115.1 of uncultured Planctomycetia bacterium. Lineage (GTDB taxonomy): Bacteria > Planctomycetota > MHYJ01 > CAYXQY01 > CAYXQY01 > CAYXQY01. Next base: position 29,924 of record CAZSFH010000007.1, read on the forward strand.
TTTTTCGGCCGGGCCCAGCCAGACATCCCAATCAAGAGCCTCCGGTACGGGATCCGTTTTATCAGGCCGGTTTATGCCCTGAGGCCAGACGGGTCTATTCGTCCAGCTGTGTACTTCTTGTACCTCACCAATTACCCCGGCGCGAACCAGGTTCACCACTCGTTTCCATCGACTGTGCCGCTGGTTCCCCATCTGTGTGACGAGCTGTTTCTCCCCGGCGACTTCTTCAAGCTGTCGAGCTTCCCAGGGAGACCAGGTCAGAGGTTTTTCACAATAAACGTGAATGTCTCGCTGAAGAGCCATTATCGCGGCCGGGAAATGATGATGATCCGGCGTTGTGATAAAAACCGCATCAATCTGATCTCCCATCTCATCGTACATTCGCCGGTAATCCTGATAGGTCTCCGCCTTCGGCCAGTGCGTCGCCGCCGGTTTTTGCTGTCTCGTATCGACGTCGCAAAAACATGGACAGTTTGCACCAATGTTTGCCATCTTGGCCACGTGAGCCTTTGCACGGCCACCTGTGCCTATAAACGCATAATTCGGTTTCGAGAGTGGATCGTCGGGAGTTCCCCCTCCCTGCGTGGCGCAGGAAAACAGAAAAGGAATTCCGAGAACCGTTGCGGAAGTATATTTAAGAAATGAACGACGAGAAACATTTTTTTCTTCTCTGGAATTCCCGTCCTTTGCGCCGATGGATTGATCTCCGTTCTCACTCATATCGATAGCAATCTCCCGAAATGTGGTCGTCTAAAACCAGCGGTTCAACGATCATGAGATTTCGAAACGGTGCATTATATCACGGCCCCCTGACAGATCAACACGAAAGAAAGGCTTCAGCGGTACCAGGAGAAGCTGATATCGAATCAATTCATTAAAACGGGACCAGGAGAATCCCTTGTGATTATTGAGGAGGATATGACGAGCGGATTCCATTGTTCGGGACCGCTTTCAATACATCCGAAAGGGGTCCGATCGACGAGCCATCACAGGTCCCGGCTCCCGGATCTGCACAAACCTCATTTATGATCGGTCCCACCGTCTCCACCATCTATGTGGCCACGATGGAAGGAATGATCATCTCCGACCTGTATGTGTCCCCGGTGATGACTGCGGTCGGTCTTCTGTTTTTTCTTTTTTTTCTTGAACCGATGCTTGTACCAGTGAAATCGCTTCAGATGCTTTTTATGCTTTTGATGATCGTGATGATCTTGATGATCGAAACTGGAGGACCCGTCATGATGAAATGATCCTCCGAAGAAAAAACCGGATCGATTGTAAAGGCGGCCTCCGTACCAGGGATATGAATCG
>CAZSFH010000008.1:0-1037 GCA_964606115.1 uncultured Planctomycetia bacterium
AGTGACGCCGCAGACGGCCCGTTTACGAAGAACCCGAATATGGGCATCTTTATTTACCGAAAGAATAATTCCCTTATTCGGGCGCTTGAAAAGCGGGCCGTCTGCTTCGTTGCTTTCCGTCAAAAATCCACTTCTGGGACTTACTCGTCAACAGACTGCAGTCAACTACACGTAGGGCACAGGAGGAACTGAAGGTCCTGATGCTGATTCCTTCAAACCGAAGAACGGAGGATACGGATTTTTTTGCTGTCATGCTAAGCACTATGGATGATCTTTTACCGGGGCCCAGCCGTTTTCCTGCCAGAACTGAACTTCCACCGAAGTTTGTTCGTTCTTCCAGTTTAGGTTCACGGCTCCGAGTTCAGCCGTCGTAAGAACACGGGCCCCGAATCGCTGGTACTCGTTTATCGAAATTCTGGAAACGGTATCAGTGGAGCTGCTAATCAGGGCAATCCCGGGCTGGAGAGATTCGGCAAGGGAATTTCTGGTACTACCCGCTCCACCGTGATGGGGCACCTGTAAAATGTCGATCGGATCTTCTGGTAGTGCGTTTCGCCAAAACCAACTTTTGCCTCGGTCTTCCAGGTCTCCGGTTAAGAGTATCGAACGACCGAGGGTCCGGGCGTGAATTACGAGACTGACGGCATTGGACGTCCAACCGACCTCATGATTTTTGTTTTGGCTCATTGTTAAATCGGGAGGTGAGCGCACGTCCAGAGAGATCCCTCCGATTCGGCTATGGGTTCCATGGGAAACGGTCCGGACCGGAACGTTCGTGCGATGTATCATGTTTAATACGTCCTCCCCTCCACGAAACGTCTCAAAACCTGGTGGTATCCAGATTTGCTGGATATGAAAACGCTCGATCAGCGATCGCACTCCGGAAATATGATCCAGGTCGGGATGGGAGAGAATTAATAAATCGATCGCCGTCACACCTTGTTCCCAGAGAGCCGGGGCGGTTACCCAGGTTCCGGGGTCGGAGTAACCTGTTGAGCCACAGTCGTATAGAATATTGTGCCCTTCCGGACCGGAAA
>CAZSFH010000008.1:1047-7048 GCA_964606115.1 uncultured Planctomycetia bacterium
GTGCCCGACGTCAAGCATGGTAACCGACGCCCTTTCAGTCGTGCGTATGGTGAATATCCATCCGGAACAGGAAAGCCCAATAAGCAACAGAGCAGGAACAAGACATTTCTGAATTCCACGACCGGGAATCCGGGTTCGGAACCACCAGATCAGAATTAGAATAAGGTAATACAGAAATAGAAGCGTTAGTGGTGGAGCGGGCAGGAAGAAATATGTTCCCGGTAAAGACGAAATTAGTTCGGTGATGTTCAAAGTGAACAATTCCAGTACCTCAAGAACCCGGGCGGTACAGGTGGTAAGAAGAAAAATACCCGGTATTCCAACCGCTCCGATGATCAGCAAAAGAAGGTGGACAAAACCAACCCCCAGCAAAAGCGGAATCAGCAAAAAAAGAACCGGGTTTCCCAGGAGAGCCCCGGGCGACAGCAAATGAAAGTGATAAAGGGTCAGCGGTCCTACAACCAGAACCACGATGATCGTTATTCGTATCACCGACAGGATATAATGTCCCACGTTACGAAATCTTTTTTTCAGTCGCTCGATCCACAGAAATTCCTGTAGAAGACGTTTTTTCGCGGATTCTTCCCGGGAAAACATGGAACTTCCGAAGGGACTTGAAAATAAAATGAGCCCTCCGACTGCCAGAAAACTAAACTGAAATCCCGGGGAGTAAATATCCAGAGGACGAAAAAGAATGAGGCCCCAGGCCGCAATTCCGAGAAGTTGAAGTGAGTCAATATTTTTTTGCCCCAGAACACCAAGGATTAACAGGCCGATCATTACCGACGCCCGGATGGTCGAAATTCGAAAACCGGTCAGTGCCACGTACAGGACCAAAACGAACGGAAGGAGACCCTGACTGATGCGGGGCGAAACGCCGACGCAGCGAAGGAGATAAAATACCCCGATGATCAGGAAAGCGACGTGTAATCCCGAGACCGCCAGAAAATGAATGACCCCGCTTTTCTGAAATTGAGATTCGAGGTCGTCCGGAACGTCCTTTCGGCGACCCAGGAGCAGAGCAGGAAGAAGCTGGAAATCATCGGAGGAATTCTGAAGTTTCCGGGTTAGCCAGGATCGGAATTGAGTAAGGTACCTGGACAGTGAAAAAGAGGAGTTTTTTACGTAACGCCAATCTTCTCGTGATTGAACCACAAGTGATCCTCCGAGGCCGTTTTGCCGCCGGTACCAGGTCCAGTCTTTCGAACCGGGATTTCGCCGTGGGGGAGCTTTGCGGAGTTTTCCTTCGACCTGAATCAAATCACCCGTTTCATACGATGGAACCCGTCGAAAGGTATAAAGCCGGATCCGTCCAGTACCCTCAAACCGTTTCTCATCGATACGAACCCGGGACACGTCCAGGGTGGCTTTACTCCACCGCACCTTATCATTGGCGGGCAGGGATCGTTTTCGGACGTCAAGTTCCTTTACGAGGCCTTCGACTTCAAGGACCGTTCCTTCACTGAGACGCCGAACATGATGGGGTCCGGAGTTGTGAGTAAAATACACACGCGTGATTCCACAAAGAACCGTTGCAAGCACCAGACCCGCGAAAAACAACCGCCGGTAGCCGGCGGCGAACGTGGTCATTAAAAAAATCACATGGGCCGTTAACCCGAGCAAAACTGTTGTCAGGGAAAACGGAATAACGTCACCGAGGGTAATTCCGATTATGAACGGAATAAGAAGATAGACGAAGGGACCGGGTGGGGTCGTAAAGGATCCCTCGGATTGGGATTCCGAAGATGGCGAAAGATGACGTGAACCGGGGAGGTTCGCTGCCGGCATGTAAGAATGTTCTTACGAAAACGGAATGTAACCGATGAATCTCATATTACAGGCAATCTGTCAGCAATCCAGCGCGCTTCGAAACTGGACAAAATATTTAGACCGGGTCTTTTTAGCGCGACGAACAAAATTCAAACTACAGACGCCTGATCTTACCGGGACCAGGTAATCTGAGTCGTGAGAGGAATCGCAATAGCCCCGATCGTCACTTCAATGATGACAATCATCAAAAGGGGGAGATTTTGTTTATCGATCAGATAATATCCTGATCCGGCAAGGAGTAAAATGAAGAAGACAAGTCCGATGATCCAGCCCATTTCGTTTCCAAACGGTTTCCGCTGAGTTCCGGGTATTGAAAAGTACCCGAACACGAAACAGATCCCGGACGAGATCAAAATGAAAAAAGCCGAAAGGAGTGCCGCGGAGTTCATGTCTGACTCGTTACTGGAAACGGATTCGACAAGCGAGCGATAATAAGAAGAAATGAGCGTAATTTCGTGCTCCTTTCTTCTTCCGTCACATCCGCTGTGAAAACATTGATCAACTCCAATCACGAGGGAGTTCGTATAAACTCTATCGGGAAAGGAAGGGAGATTCAACCGGAGATTCAGGCGAAAGACGATTTACTTTCGCTGAAATCGTTTTTCGAGTTCCTCGACGGTCAGTTTCAGGGAAGTGGGACGGCCGTGGACGCAGGAATGGGCGGTATCCACTTGATCACGGCGGCGGAGAAGTTCTTCGATTTCTTCTTCCTCAAGCGGATCACCGGCTTTGACGGCGGAGTGACAGGCCAGGAGACGCAGAAGCCGGTCCACCTGATTGTGACTTCCGCTTTCGGCAACCCCTTCCTCCACGTCTTCAATGGTGGAAGAAAGTATCTGAGCTGGATCCCGATCGCTTAGTGGAGCAGGTACACTCCGCACGGCTACCGCACCCCGGCCAAAGTCATCCACGTCCAGTCCAAGCTGTTTTAGGGCGGGTTCCAGGTTCATTAATTTTTCTTTCTGAAGATTTGACACTTCCACCACCGCCGGACTTAATAACCGCTGGTGGGGTATATTCTGATTCTTGACCCGTTCGTGCATGTCCTGGTACAGCACCCGTTCATGCAAAGCGTGCTGATCAATGACAAGGACACCGTCTTCGACTTCTTCCAGAACGAACATATCATGAATCTGAAGAAACCCATGATTTGATGTGTGGAACGACGAGTGTTTGCGGTCGGGATCAGTTCGGAATGCGTCAAATTTTTCCCGCTGTTCGTCCGTGTCTGGTGACCGCTCTGAGAAAAAGTTTTCGATGGCCCGGCGAACGTCATCCTCTTTGTTGCTCGTGTCATCGGATCCAGGTTGAAGGTTGGTTTCTTTCAGTCCTCCGGCCGCGGAACCGGTCCCGGCATCCTCCACAACATTTCCGCGGATATGCTCTTTCAGGGCGTCTTTCAGCTTAAACCGTCTGTGAAACCGCACCTCTCGCTTGCTCGGGTGAACGTTCACATCCACTTCCTCCGGATCGAGGTCCAGGAACAAAAAAACAACCGGTTTCTTTCCGGAGGGGATGAGGCCCTCGTACGCATCCATTACAGCGTGGTAAAGATCTCGGCTTTCAATACTTCGACCGTTGAGGTAGAAATAGATTCGTTTGGCGTTCGGGCGGTAGAGAGAAGGAGGACTCAGGTACCCGTGGGCTCGTCCCATTTCCAGTTCCTCGCTGAATGAAATCAGCTGATTGGCCAGATCGGTACTGTACAGGCGCCGGATTCGGTCCAGTGTTTCGTCGGCGGGTGGAAACGTAAATACACGTTCTCCCTCGTGATTGAGTTCAAAGCGAACCTGCGGGTACGCAATCGCAAATTCCGTGCACCGAGCTAATTCCGTTCCGACGTTCTTGAGAAATTTTCTTCGGGCGGGCGTACAGAAAAACAGGTTGCGAACGTCCACCCGGGTACCCGCGGGAGAAGAGGCTTCCTCCACGTCCTCAACGTCACCACCTCGAGCTTCGATACGATGTCCGGATTCCTGATTGTGTGGCCGAGATGTGATTGTCATTTCGGAGATGGAGGCAATACTCGCGAGTGCTTCTCCCCGGAATCCAAGTGTGCTGATAGAACGAAGGTGTTCCGGTTCTTTTATTTTACTTGTCGCGTGACTTTTCAGGGCCAGGGGAAGGTCTTCCTTATCAATACCATTTCCATCGTCCGTAACCTGTATCCGTTTTTTTCCTCCTTCCTCCAGCCTGACACTGATCTTCGAAGCCTCCGCGTCAAGAGCGTTCTCAACCAGTTCTTTCACAACGGAGGCGGGACGCTCGATCACCTCTCCTGCCGCAATCTGATTGATTAGCTGCTTCGGTAGTTTTTGAATACGGGACATTCGGTCTTATTCCTTCAAATATTTCACGGAACGCTACCCGCGCGCGAAGATCTCATGGATCAAGAAACCTTTGCAGGTACGAACATGACGACACGAAAAATACGTGCGCTCCCTTCCTCGTCAACGGACCGTCCGTGACGTCACTTCTCGTCAAAAATTCGACCTTCAGTTAAAGAATATATTTCGTCAGGTCTTCATCTTCGAGAATTTCATCCAGTGTCTCTCGGACGTAGGATCGATCAACGGTAATGGTTTCCCCGCGGTGTTCATCGGCGGAAAACGAAATTTCTTCGACCACTTTTTCGACAACCGTGTGCAGGCGTCTTGCTCCGATGTTCTGAGTGTTTTCATTAATGGTCGCCGCAATTTCGGCCATCTCTTCGATAGCATCATCGGTAAATTCCAGATGAACGTCCTCCGTTTTCATCAGAGCCTGGTACTGGCTGATCAATGCATTCCTGGGATGTGTAAGTATTTTTACGAAGTCCTCCCGATCCAGTGCATTCAATTCCGCCCGGAGCGGAAAACGACCCTGGAGTTCGGGAATAAGATTTGATGGTGAGCTTACGTGAAAAGCTCCGGAGGCGATAAACAGAATATGATCGGTCTTCACCGGACCATGCTGTGTGGTGACCGTCGACCCCTCGATAATCGGTAGCATTTCTCGCTGAACTCCCTCTCGAGAGACGTCCGGGGCACCTCCAGAACGATCATCCTCCCGTCCTTCAACAATTTTGTCCATTTCATCGATAAACACAATACCCGATTGAGACGCACGTTCAACGCCGCGTTGTCGCACCTCCTCTTCGTCAATCAATTTTTCCGCTTCCTGCTCGGCGAGCACGTCCAGGGCCCTCGGGACGTTCATTTTTTGGGTTCGGGTCTGCGTGGGCATCATATCCCCCATCAGGTTGTCGAGGTTCATGCCGTACTCCTCGAAACCCGCTTGAGAAAACACCTGCATCATCCCCGATGAATCGGGCTGAACTTCAATTTCGACCCGGCGGTCATCCAGCTCCCCGGCTTCCAGTTTCTCCCGCATTCGCTCCCGATTTCGCTTGCGGCGTTCCTCCCTCTTTTCCATCGTTTCTTCGTCCGGAAAGTCCGAGGGCGGTTCCGGCAGAAGAAGGTCAAGAATACGTTCTTTTGCCTCCTCTCGTGCCTCGTCCTGAACCGCTTTCCGTTCCTCCTCACGAACCATGTTTACCCCGATGTCCACAAGATTTCGAATCATGGACTCCACGTCCCGACCGTGATAACCGGTTTCCGTATACTTGGAGGCCTCCACTTTCAGGAACGGGGCGCGTACGAGATCGGACAGGCGTCGCGCAATTTCCGTTTTCCCGACACCGGTCGGGCCGATCAGGATAATGTTTTTCGGCTGGATTTCTTTACTCATTTCGTCGGAGAGCTGTTGCCGCCGCCACCGATTTCTCACGGAGATGGCAACCATTTTTTTGGCCTGAGCCTGTCCGACCACATATTCATCGAGGTGTTTCACAATTTCCGACGGCACCAGTTCGATATCGACTTCGTCACCGGTTTTTTCATCTTCGCGAACGAGGACGGCCTGATTTGATTCATTCATCATGATCAATTGGATTGGTTACAGAAGAGGTTTACTTTCGTTCGAATCATTTTTCTATGTTTCGTCGTCGGCTGGTTGCTCGATCCGAATTTCACTGTTCGTATACACATCTATCTCGGACGTAATGCGAAGAGCTTTTCGGACAATTTCTTCCGGGGAGAGATTCGTGTTCTCATGGAGGGAACGTGCCGCGGCAAGGGCGGAATCACTACCGGAACCGATCGATAAAACACCATCGTCCGGTGAAATGACG
>CAZSFH010000008.1:7058-24556 GCA_964606115.1 uncultured Planctomycetia bacterium
GAGACCAGCAAAGAATGGTCCGAATCCACGACAATCATCATTGATTCGAGTGGGCGCAATGTTTTGTCCGTGCGCCACTTCCGCGCAAGTTCCACACAGGCCCGCTCGGTCTGAGCCTGGTACTTGTTCAGTACGTTTTCAAATCGCTCCATTAATTCCAGAGCATCAGCCGCACCGCCGGCAAAACCAACGATGATGGAGCCCCCGTTAAGCGTTCGAATCTTGGCGGCCTCATGTTTCATAACCTTTTCATCCAGTGTAACCTGTCCGTCGCCGCCCAGTGCAACGTTATCGTCCCGTCGTACCGTCAGTATTGTGGTCATTGAAAAATGTAAACAAGAGAAAACAGGTTCAAGTCGGGGCGAGATAAGACGGATCGCATAATCGTTTGACCGCGTGAGAAATCCGTATTTTTGCCGGTAGGAAAAAATTCTGGTTAATCACACGGCGGGAGCTTGATGAATGTTCATCTGATCCCCGGATACCCATGAACTGAGGGAGCTGTGGAGGACCGTCCTGCGAGGAAGAACGGGTGTATTAGTAAACTCCCCACATTTTTGCACGACGATAACAGGTACCATAGAGTTCTGCCAGGTATCGGTCGAACGCCTTCAGGTCCTGATCCGTGCCGGACGTCGATTCCATGGCTTTCTTGAGCACCTGGCGGGTATCCGAGATCAGTGTTTGGGCAGCACGATTTTCCTTCTTACGCCGGGACATGTCCAGTTCATCGTTGGACGCAAACTCATAATGGCGGAGTCCCTTTTTATATTTTTTCTTCGCTTTTTTGAGATGGGGCCGGGCATCGGAAGGATAATCCGAAATCTTAATATTGAAGTCTTTTTTGTTGACTTGACCACTGATCCCACCGGAGCCCTTACCTGCCGTTTTCTTAGCGGTTTCGGAACCCTTTCCCTCCGAGCTTTTATTTTCTTCAGAGGACGAACCGGAATCCGACGAGTCTTCTCCCGGACCAAATGCTTCTTCGAGACTCTTGGTCTTGTCTCGATCGTTTTGGGCCACTTTTCTCCCTTTAAGCTTTTTGGCCAGCGGGTGATCCGGAAATTTTTCAAGGAGAATATCTTTTTTGTTTTCCGCCAGTTTTTCCTGTCCTTCCTGCATAAAAAACTCATAATTGCGGTAAACGGTCTTTGCCCTCATGTCCCGGAACGCTTCAAAGAGCTGATTCCCTTTCTTTTCATACGCCAGCGAAAGAGTTCGCGCTCCATCTTCCCAGAGGTAGTTGTTAAACTCCTTTTTCGCTCGGTCGTAAAACTGGTCGATCACGTACGATTCGATGGGGCCGAATTTCTCAAATTCCTTCTTAATGCGTTCCCGAAGTTTGTCGACGGTGGCCTCCCGGGAATATTTGTTCATGGATTGGATGCCACTCTTGGAGGGTTTGTAAGTAGCGGTGTTTTTGCGCAGCCTAATTTTTCGTTTGGACTCATTCAGAAGAAGTCCCTTCAACGAACGACCGGAATCCTTCATTCGAACCACCACCCAGACCGGCTCCAATCGTTCCTCTGGAGCAATCCCAATTTTATCGTGATAAAGAACCTTCTGCAGCTCGACGGCTTTGTTACGAGCCCTGCGAATCTTTTCGGCTGTTTTCGGACGAAGTTCGTCGAGTGAAGAAACTTCATTCAATTCGGAATGAGCTTTCTCGTACCTTGCCACAGCCATCAATTGACTCGATTCTTCGAGTGCCGATTGTGCTTTTTTCTCTGCGGCTTTCGAATAAGAAGGTTCCGATTTCGATGTCTTTTTGGACTCATCCGCATCCGACTTTTTCTCTCGGGCGGCGACTTTCTTCCCTTCGGATTGATTTTGATTCGTTGGGTTTTCATTTTGGGTCTTCGAGTCACCCGATGTTTCAGGGTTACTGGATTCAGCGTTACGGGTTTGTTCGTTCTTCTCCGAAGAGTTATTTTCGGAATTGACCTCATCTTCCGACGTTTCGGAATCACTCAGAATCGACGGATCTGTGCCGATCTTATTCGTGTTTTGTGAGGTATCCTGGTTTTCAGAGGAATCGACCGATGTGTCTTGAGCCGTTTCCCGGGTGTCCTGTGTTCGATCCGTGGAAGAAGATTCCTTTTTCGAACTGGAGGTATTCTGCTGGTCGGGGGTCGTCCCGGAATGAAAACTGGTAGACTGATTTTCTTTCTGCCGTTTTTTGACGAAATCCCTTACGCCGAAACCAACACCGGCCAGCACCGAAAGAATAAGTAGGGCATTAAACAGCTTTTTCACAGAAAACCTCCCGTTTTAGACGAACGTATCTGAAAATCTGGAGTCGTCCTGGGACAATGCAATCAACCAGAACAAACGCTCAGGAAACGTTTCCATATATGACTATTATTTATTAAATCAGAAGAGGGGGTCATTATCAAGAAATTCGGCGAAATCCTTTCAAAAAGCCTCTCGGTCTGTTAACATTGATCGATTCAGATTTTCGAGTTATCGTCTTATCCAACGGCAAAAGACAATCATGAACAGACTCAACTTTGGCATTGTCGGTTGTGGGTCGGTAGCGGATATTCATGCGCGAGCCCTTTCAGAGCTGGAAACGTCATCCCTCGAAATCGCGTACAGCAGAGATCTGGGGAACGCTCAACGGATCGGTGACGAACTTCATGTGGAAGCCACGGACGACTGGTCGGACGTCATCAACAACGAACGTTTAGATGTGCTATCCATCTGTACGCCGAGCGGAACACACCTTGAGTACGGTCGTCGTGCCGCCGAGGCCGGATATCACGTGGTTACTGAGAAACCAATCGAAACAACCCTTGAAAAGGGACAGGCGTTAATCGATGTCTGCCGTGAAAGTGGAGTCCACCTCTCGATCATTTTCCAGAACCGGTTTATCCCAGACGACAGTTGAGGTCGAGTTGACCCGCTAGCCGGCCGCGGTGACGTTCACCTGGCCGACGCTTATATTAAGTGGTTTCGGGACCAGTCTTATTACGACGATGATCCCTGGAAAGGCACGCTGGAACTTGACGGTGGTGGAGCGTTGATCAATCAATCCATTCATACGATCGACCTCCTTCAGTGGCTGGCAGGGGACGTGGAGACCGTCTACGGAAAAACGGGTACGTTCACACACGAGCGAATGGAAGGAGAAGACACGGGGGTTGGACTGGTCACCTTCGAACAGGGGGGATTTGGAATCATTGAGGGAGCGACTTCCGTCCAACCCGCACAGGACCGCCGGCTGGAGATTCACGGCGATCGTGGGACGGCTGTTTTGAAGGATGAAAGCTTCAGCCTTCTAACGGGAGACGACGATCCGGATGAACCCTGGCGGAGAAACGAGGATGAGGCGGATGAGGAAGGAACGGGTGCTTCAAGCCCATTCTCCGGTTTCTCGATTCAGCCACACCTCGAACAGTACCGGGACGTGGTGGAAGCCATACAGAATGACCGACCGGCTGCGGTCTCCGGAGAGGAAGCTCTGAAATCCCTGGCAATCATTCGGGGTATTTACCGATCAAATCAACAGGGCTCACCGGTGCGAATCTCGGAACTCCTTTCTTAGAGACTACAAAAGCGCTCATAATAAAAGCAATTACGACCCGCCAGGCGTACGTTTTTTTTAAATGGTGTTTTACCGCTGGCTTCCGGAGGAGTTTTCCGGAATCAAGGTGACACGAAACGTTTGAGTCCCGGCGGGGAGATGGAGGGTGTTGTTTTTCCAGTTTCCCTTTGAAGCTGAAACTCGCACCCCTTTCTTCGAAGCGAGCTCGAAATAAACTTTTTTGTCGGATCTGGTCCTGAACCGATAGTTAAGGCGCAGGCCACGGTCGTTCTTTGAGGGCGACACTCGAAGATGTACGATCTTTCCATCGAGTCGGTATTTCATGACAGGCATTCCGTTACCCCGAGTGTACCCCAGAAACTCCGGTTTGGCTGATGCTTTGACAGATTCGAATCGAAGTGGTTGCTTGTCTTTCAGCCCTACCGAAAATCGTTGCCCGAGGATACGGGAAGTGCGTCCGCCGCGGGATTTCCCGTAACCGCGCTCCGGACCCACGTCCAGAAAGGCACCGTACCAGCCATAGCGTATTGTACAGCGTTCTGGATCAAAACAGTAATGAAGATACCCCGGCATCCCAACGGCAAATGCCACCGGGGGAGCGTCGGGTAGAATGACTCGCATTACACGGGGGAGCTTTTTCGGAACGACTTCAAAAGGGCGTTGACCGAAGAGATGAACCCCATCAATACCGGGACCCGCAACCGACAGTTCGAGCCTTTGATCTCCCTTGGATTGAACGTATTCGATCCGGATTTCATGTGTACCGGCGGTCAGCTCCCGTTTTCCGGACACTGTAATAACACTCGATTTATGATAATCATGATTGATGACACGAGTACCGTCAATGAACAGGCGAGCACCGTTGTCGGCACTCAGAAAAAAGGTGTAAGTACCGTTTGAGGGAAGCTTGATCTTACCGGTCAGAACCATACTGAAAAAAATATTTTTTTTGCTTGTGGACAGCAGATCGTTCACATTCTGTACCGGTCCGCTCTTGACCGGTTCCAATTCATCGAAATTCGGAAGTGAGTCCCATTTTCCCTCAAAATATTTGTAGGAAAGATCCATCGACACGGGAGCTCCAGAAGCTTCATCCGGTTTCTGATCTTGTCGGTCGGTGTCCGTTTCATTTCCCGCTTTCCCTTTTCCATTTTGCTGTTTCTGATCTGAATCAGAGGAGGCGGACTTGACATGCATCAACCCCCGCATCGTCTGTGCGTGACCCGGAAACGTACAGACGTAGGGATGGTCTCCGGTGTTCTCCGGGGCCGTGAACACGAGTGATTCTTTCTGTCCGGGATTCAGCATTTTCGTCGCCTTCAAAACCTTTTTGCTCTTTGGCACGTACTCGTTTTTCTGCGGGTTTTTCATGTTCCATGCTTTCTTCGCAACTTTCATTGCCAGCTTCAGGTTTCCGGGAGTACAGAGGACAAGATTGTGTTTCAGACTTCCGTTATTCTTAAAAATCAATTTAATCCGACCACCGGCCGGTACGGTAAATGAATTCGTGCTGAACTTTAGCTGTCCCGGCTTTACCTTCATTCGAATGGTTTTGTCGATCGAGCTGGAAGAGGAATTCTCATCGTTTCCCTGCTGAGCGGCTAAGGGAAACAAACATCCGGCCATGAAGGTGAGTATGACCCCAAACGAAGTGGTTGCGCACCTGAACCGTCTCTGAATAATTGAATCCATTATGGATTCCAAATAGAAGGGAATGAACGCGTTATTTCGATGATTTTTCACTGGTCTGTTTTGTGGTGTTACTGGTTTCCTCGGAGACCACATGCATGATGCCACGCATGGTCTGGGCGTGACCCGGGAAGGTACAGACGTACGGATGATCTCCAGTTTCCTCCGGGGCCTGGAACGTGAGCACCTCCTTTTCATTCGGGTTCAGCAGTTTTGAGGCAACCAGAATTTTTTTCGAGTCCGGAACGTAATCGTTTTGAAGCGGATTCTTCAAATTCCATGATTTCTTGGCAATTTCCATCGCCAGACTCGGGTCACCCTGTACACAGATGACAAGATTATGCTGAAGTGATCCATTGTTTTTGAAAACGAGTTTGATCCGTCCTCCAGCAGGAATCTTGAAGGAGTCCGTCGAAAACTTTAGCATGCCGGGTTTTACCTTCATCGTAAACACTTTATCGAAATTCTTGTCTCCGTTTGATTTTTTGCGTTTCGTCTTTTCCTGTTGCTCCCCGTTTTTCCGAGTGGTCTGTTGGGACGATTCTGGTTTCTGCTGATCTGAGGAAGTGTTAGAAGTGTTATCAGTGGAGTTTGAGTCGGACTTCTCGACCTTCGTCTCCGTTTCCTTCTGGCTCGTTTGATCTGGAGCCGAATTACTGCCGGCACATTGTACCGAGATGATTACGAGGATGACGAGGAGCACAGACGATACGGGACGAATGCCTTTGAGCTGGTTCCGTGTGGACATGGATAAACTGTGAAAAATGGTCAGAATATGATGAATTCAGATTAGCCTCGCCTTATTCAATTCCGCTGATCCAGAACGTAATCCTGATCCCCAGCCAACGATGCATCGTTAACGGTTAAGTCGTGGGAGGGAGAGGACCACTCTACAGTCCGTTCAATTCAGCCTGTTGAATCTGTTAGGAATTATACGCTTTTGAGAGAAGGGTGTCAATCACCCGGATCATCCTCTCAAAAATTCGCAGGCTTCCTTTCAGAAGAAGCCTAACAGGTCGTATGAATCAGTAAGGACACAGGTACATTCTTTCGCAGCAGCTTGTTATACGTTTTGATGGCCTCGTCCGTGGGCTGTACGATCAGTCTCACATCGGTTTTGGCTACAGCGTCGTCGGGAACACGAGCTGCTCCCTGCCAGCCGGTACCAATCACGACAACCTTTGCGTTCGTAGATACTGAGCGAATCTCATTTGCGTGGAAGGTATGATCCTTGTAATGAACCCAGGGTGCGCCCCCCGCCGGAATTTTGATATCAAGATACGGAACGGGCTGATAACCGACGATCGTGAACCCAAATTCACCATAGGTGATGGATCCCGGCCAGACAGCGGTCAGGGGAAGAAGGACCGTGACCATAAAGACAATTGAAAACAGAGCAATTCGAACCCTGGAGGACAACCAGCCGGAAAGAAACCAGAAGGATACGGCGATAAAGATGGTGCCGAGCGTGGTGATGACCAACCCCGTTAACACGGGATGACGGGCCGGATTGAAATACGTACCAATTAGATGGACCAATACGGCCCCGTACAGAAGAATAAGCACTGTAAAGATAAACCGGGCGGTCAATAACAGGAGCGAGGGGACCTCCGACGTTTCTGTCTCTTCAGCAGCCATCGGAGTCGGAGGTAGAAGGGGTGTTATGATCCTGATCCTCCTGATCCGGCGCCACTTCCCTGAATTTTTCGAGTGTCTTTTCATTTGTTAGCACGTATTTGATGACCTCCCGGGCACAGCTGTTGCAATATCCGGCCCTGGGATCCCGACCTTTTTCCCTCATTCGTTCCCGGCTGATTTCCCGCATCCGATTGACCGCCCGATACACGGATCGAGCATGATCTTCCTCCTTGGGTAACTCTTCCGGGTCAAGGGGATCAAACAGGTGGTCCGGATCGGGATAATAGGAATTCAGAGCGGTCAGAAATGGATCCACCTGAAAATCACTTTTCATTTCCGTGTACATTGCCCGCTTGTATCGCTGGACGAGCGCGGGTAAAGCGACTCGGGGATCGGGACGGGCGACGTCCTCTTCCACAAAACTTCCAAACGTCTGAATAACGGCTTCGCGGTGATCCTCACGGGTCTCTGAATCTTCGTCCAGGCCGATAAAATCTTCTTCTTCCTCAAGATATGCATCAGGTTCCACGTGCTGCTCCCGGACATCGTCATATACTTGCTCGTCCCGAAGATAGGCCTTGGCGTGTTTCAGGTACGAATCAACCCGATTCATCACGTCCTCTTCTTTTACCTCGAAAAGGGCTTCTTCCACCTCGCGGAGGGCACGGTTATTGTAGTTTTCACGGACCCGGTCAAGAAGCTTCGTTTTATCGTCGTCCTCTTCTTCCGTGATCGCTTCGTAAAGCTGAAAAATATTGATGCATCCGGTTTGGACGTCCCGTGTCAGGTTGCCAAGCTTTCGCTTGAACCAACGAGGACTGAAGCCGGTTTTGCCCTCATCGGGATGTTCACTTCGAATCGCTCGTACGAATTCATCGGTCACCGCGGAACGAAACTCAGGAGGTATCGTTGAGAAGTCATTGTTGTAAATTCGGGCTTTCAGTCCGAGATCCATCTCGTTGATCAGTTTTTGCTGCAGGTCCAGTCGCTCCTTACGGCGCTCGTATCGAGACGGATGACTTTCCTGTATACGATCGAGTTCCTCCTGCTTCTGCTGGAACCAGTCCTCCATCTCAGGTTCGTCCAGGCGGGTGAGGACCGTGAAAAGGGCTCCCATCTCAATGGTATGAGGACTGATATGACAGACCTTACGGATTTCCCTGACGTTCGGACGGTAAATTTCCCGTTCACGCGAATAGTTCAGAAGGTACGGAACGTCTATCTGTTCGATGCGGTCCCTCAGACCTTCGGTCAGGACGTTTTCTTCCAGAAGCTGCTTTTCCGGAATGTTCGTGGATCCGAAGATGGCAAAATCAACCTTGTGAGTGACATCCCCGAAATCCACGGTTTTTTCTTCAATGGCACTCAGGAGATGCTGAAGCTGCTTGTGATCTTTGTTAAAGATATCCTGGTAATTGAGCAAACCACGTG
This sequence comes from uncultured Planctomycetia bacterium, assembly GCA_964606115.1. GTDB lineage: Bacteria > Planctomycetota > MHYJ01 > CAYXQY01 > CAYXQY01 > CAYXQY01. The sequence continues at coordinate 15,364 of CAZSFH010000008.1, forward strand.
ATGCGCAAGCCGGCTTCCCATAAAACTCGAACAGGTTCAGGCCCCGAAGAAGCCCGGATATTTCATGCTTGTCCTGCCCGGGCTTAATCGGTTGAAGGTTGGTTTCAACGTTCACCCCCGGGTCCACCTCAGCAATTCCCTGACCACGTTCAAGACTGTAAACAAACCGGTCAATTTCAACGTGTTTGAGAAGCTGGTGCCAGTCCCCCTGGTACAGCTCAAGAAGCCGTTCCCGAATATTCTGACAGTTTCGACACGGTTCCAGTTCTCGAATTTTTCGCGGGATGATAAAGGAATCCAGATGCTCCAGTTGCCTTTCTCGTTCGTCCGGTTCAGATACTTCCGATTTGATCTGCTCTCGTTTGTCCTCAATCACTTCTTCAAACAATTCCTCCCTCTGGCGCCGGGGAATGAGCGAAATGGGATTGTCGCGTAATGGACAGCGGATGCGGCTGAACACCTCTGATTCCGGGAGGTTCGCGTAACTTTGATAGGATTCCTGTTTCATCTCGTCGAGATCACCGAATCCGAGTTGTGATTGCTCGGCGCCGGGTTCGAATTTCTCCCGGAACAGCCAGTTGAACGTATAAACAGCTCCTTTCTCCGTATGAGAATAATCTTCCAGTCCCTGCTCGATCAGATAGAAGATCCGGGATTTTCCCGTTCCGGGAGGACCGATCAGAACAAAGATGCTTTCGTCCTCTTCCTGTTCCGCACAGGCATCAATGTGTTTGAACAAAATCTCGACGGGGCGTTCCTGACCAACAAGCTTTTTTTCACCGTTAAAAAACGGGTCGTCAAAAATTTGGTATCGGGTTAACTCCCGCCCACAATCTTTTATGGTTGTTTTTCCGTAATAAAGGATGGCGTCCCGGATATACTGGTAGGCGGTCCGGGTGAGGCGGTAGGGATTGGCCCGAAGTAAATCAATAAATTCGACGAAAGAATGTCGTCGGTGAGTTTCGCGAAAAGACGCTTCCACGTCTTCCGCCAGCTTATTGATCAGTTCTCTGGAGCGTTCGGACATCGGCGGTTAACCCAAAGAAACCACTTCTTTCGAACTATATTCTACGTCACGGGAGGTACTTTTTTCAATCTGCGAAGGACCCGGTACAGTTCTTGAAGATCAGCCGTGTCATTCAGGGAAATATAAAACCAATTGGATGCCGAGTAAAATTCGAGACAGGGGACCGGCTTTCCGAGCCCATACGCCGTGGAAGGTCCCGATCTTTCTCCTACACCTCGAACGGCAATGAGATCCTGAAATCGGATGAACGAACTACGTCGAAGAGGGTACACGGCCTGAATTCCTCCCTCGTGAATGATCAGTCTTGATTGAAACGGACTGATCTGTTCGGCAAGAATCAAAAAACCAATACCTCCCAGCACGAGTCCGATTACCATCCAGAATAATCCCTGGAAAAGCCCCCCGGGCGAGTCGGTGTTAAAACGGAGCCCCACGAATATCATGACCGTTGCAAAAAGAAGTCCGAGGGACGCCAATCCCCCGCCAAATGTGCGAAACAACAGGTTGGAGGGGTTTCGTATCGGTAATTCGAGGGGCCCCTCCTCCGTATCCCGGAACGGAAGGTCGGAATGACGGAGGGCACGCAGAAACCTCGTCGTCGAGAAATTAGAAGGATCCACCGGAGACCAGGTCCAGTTCTCCGGAATCGTTTCTTCGTTCCGACCTGTTTTCGATTTCCCAACTCGTTTCCAGGGCACCGATAGCGGAAGATCTGTGTGGTCGTTCGCCTGCTCAATGAGCTCACGAAAAGAGGCGGGAGCGGGTCCCACTGCCATCAAATAGTATTCTCCGTTATCACGCCTCAGGGTTAGCATCCATCGAGTAATCCGAAAAAATGACGTCGTAAACGGAAAAATCGGTAAAGGGAACGGAACCGTTGTGTAATCCAATTCAAGTTGTTCAAAGGAGGATAATGGAATTTCTTCATCCGTGCCCGAGAAGTTCCAGCGAAATAGACGGGGTGGAGCGGACCAGATGGAAGGGCGGTTCGCTCGGTAACGAATTCGATCTTCTCCCAGGGTAACGGTTGGTTCGAAAAAAAGTAACAGGACGGCTTCTACAAAAAGCATGATCGCCAGGGTCAGACAGAGGAGGGGTAGAACCACATGAACCTGGCCCACATATCCGGAAATCCAGGTGAGGGCACCTGAGCAAAACAGCGAAAATAACGCATACATAAACCCAGGAGCACCGAATGGAAGTCCGGTCGCCTCTTCCCCGTATGCCGTTGTTTTGTTGTCTTTTTCTTCTATGTCGTCATTCATATACTTGTCCTCTGCATCCCGGTTTCAATCGATCAATACGAACCAGTGGGATCCTGTAGAATACGGGAACAACAGATCATCGGGACCTTTTATACCTGATATGAACGGAAATGTCAGACGGTTTTCTATTTTTAGACCCGGATTCCGAACGTTTTCATGTCCTGAACCCCCAACACGTTCTGACATACTGAGAAATGTCCATCTATTTCCAACTACTTCAACTGGGACAGCTTGTCTCTGACCTACGGTCTCGTCTTTTTGGGAAATTGATTGTCCCGGCCGTGATCAATTACCATATGACCCGAATTTAGTATGATAACGTGAGAAATCCATATCCTCGGTTCTTCGTGTTGAAGGAATAATGTCATTCAGGCATTCATGTCGGCTACGTCCTACGTGCGGGAGGCTGCAAGGATTGTCGAGGAAACCACCTCGTAGATGAAAGATGATGCCACATGAAGTAGTGTTCATTTCTTTAAGCCAGTGATGATTCGATTTAAGAGCCTGACATCGATTTTTTCATGCTTTTTATTCATTTTCGTTTTCTTCCCGGTCGCCTGTCACAATCAGAAATCCGGCAGCTCCGGACATCCTGATCAAAAGATCGTTCCGTTCGGATGGCCCTTTGAAAACCGATCATCTCGAGTGGCACGAGGAGGAACCACGAAAGGTACACCGGTGACACGGGTCGATCAACCGGGATCTCGATGGCACAAGCTGCAGGAGAAGGATCTGAGTAAAAAGGAACGCGACCGGCGAGCTATTCTCGCCATGACCGGGTCGTACCGGGTCAGTTTTCAGTTTCTGGAGACCATGGGATTCACTGAAGATTATGAACCCCCGCGACCGTATTTTTCCTGGGCCACGGAATATATTCACGTACTTGAAGCACAGGACGAATTTATTCGTCTGCAGCATACGCTTGTGATGTATTTTGAAAAGAAAAAACAGGATTCCGGACCGATGATCGTAAAACACTGGCGTCAGGACTGGCGCTACGAGGACCGAATGATCTGGAGTTACCGGGGGGATCATCGGTGGGAACGGGAAAAGCGTAATCCCGAGTCAGTGGAAGACAAGTGGAGCCAGACGGTGTACCAGGTGGATGATTCACTTCGTTACGAGGCTGTCGGAAAATGGGTACATCAAAACCAGTTTTCGACCTGGGTCAGTAACCGCTTCCGGCGACCTCTACCTCGCCGGGAGTTTTCAATTCGGGACGATTATGAGTTGCTTGACGGTCAGAACCGTATCACCATTACCCCCCGTGGTTGGGTGCACGAACAAAACAATCGAAAACAAAAAAGATCGTTCACGGACGAAAGAGAACGTCCGGCCTATATCGCGAAAGAATATGGGATTAATCGTTACGAGTTGATTAGCGAACCCGATCTTGCCGGACCGGCACAAGAATACTGGAAACGGACCGACACCTTCTGGAAGATTGTCCGGGAGGAATGGGCAAAAATCTTTAATGAACATACGTCTTTGCAAATCAAACCAACGGTGAAGGAAAAAAAGCTTCACAAACACTTCTTTTCCTATACCTCGGACATCAAGAAGGCCGGTTCTCTTGACGAGAAGAAGGCAAGAGCGTTTGTTCAAAAGAAACTACAACAATACGTGAAACCGTTAGATAATTCTCGGGATCAGTAAAAAAACTATTAAAGGAGATCAGTAAGAAAGTCGGGCTGGAGCTCCGGTACGACGAACGTACAGAAACTTCTTACAACAATGACCGAGGACGCAGAAATTCAAACAATATCATTTGAGAACGTCGGGTTCTCTTACGAGAACGAACCGGTGATTAACGAGCTGACCTGGTCCGTCGGGATCGGGGAACACCTGGTCCTCAAAGGAGAATCTGGGTCGGGTAAGAGCACGATACTGCAGCTCGTGCTCGGCTTCTATCAGCCTTCCTCCGGCGAAATACAGATACGAACGGAGGATGGACGGAATCTTTCCCCCGTGGAGCTTCGGAACCGTGTGGCCTGGTTGCCCCAGGAGACGGATCTCGGGGACGGAACCGTCAAAGAGATCGTTGATTTCCTGTTTTCCTTCGAGCACAACAAGTCACGGGCCCCGGATTCGGACAGGATCAAATCCACGATGGAAACCCTCTCCCTCAGTCCGGACCTGTACACGAAATCTCTTTCGAACTTATCCACCGGCCAGCGGCAACGAATCGGGGCGGTCATCTGTGCGTCGCTGGACCGGCCCGTCCTGCTGCTTGATGAACCCACGGCCGCACTGGATCGGCAAAACAAGACACGCGTTGCCGATCTACTTCTGGATGGTCCGGGACGCATCATCCTTTCAACCTCCCACGATTCTTTCTGGCTCGACCGGGCAACGTCCATAGTGGAAATTGAATGATGGAAATCATTGATCTTCACTGGCTCCAGCTCGGGATTGGTTTCTTGATTCTCCTTCTACCCGCCTGGGTACTCTGGCGATACGATACTGACCTGAACCGAAAACTGCTCACCTCATCCGTCCGAATGATTCTGCAACTTCTGTTCGTCGGATTCTACCTGCAGTTCCTGTTTAAGTACGACAATGCGTGGCTGAACCTGGGCTGGATTCTGATTATGGTCGGTGTAGCGGACCTCGCTACAATTGACCGCAGTGAGCTTCAATACAAGTGGTCGTTGATCGTTCCAATTTTCGGCTCGACATTCCTGGGAATCATTGTGATTGATCTCTTTTTTCTGGAGGTGGTGATTTTCCAGCTCGATCAATTTCTTCAGGCCCAATACGCCATTCCCATTACCGGTATGGTGCTCGGTAACTGTCTTCGGAGTAATGTCATAGGTATTCATGCATTTTATTACGAGCTGCATGATCGCCGTGACCGCTATCGATTCTACCTTGCCTGCGGAGCGACCAGGAGCGAAGCTCTAAAGCCATTTATCAGCCGGGCACTCAAAAAATCTGCCAATCCGACCCTCGCCACGATGGCGACCATTGGTCTGGTCTCATTACCGGGAATGATGACCGGTCAAATTCTGAGCGGCAGTTCTCCAATAACAGCAATCAAGTATCAGATTATGATCATGGTCGCCATCTTTTCCGGCACGGTCCTTTCCGTCTATCTCGGTATTTTGTTCTCCAACGCTTTTGTGTTTGACGAATGGAATCGGCTGGATGAATCTATTCTGAAGGAAAAGGGATGATCCAGTTTAACCTTCCGAACTGAGTTATTTACAAACTCCGCCCTTCACTTCATAGACCCGAGCCGATCATCAGAGTTCATATTTCGGGGGTGTTTTTGTACAATTATTTATAACCTTTCTTCTAACGGTCCTGTCAAGTTAAATTGTCAAAAACTCTAGCCACACATGGAACCTCGAAACCTATCAAATCACGTATCGTACCGAGCGGGTCGAGGAATCGAAGAGGTGGCTCGCCGTCTCGACGTCGATCCGAATGAGTTGATAAAACTTTCCTCCAACGAAAATGTGCTTGGACCCGCCCCTGAAGCTCTGGAAATTCTCCGTGAGGAGTCCCACCGGGCGAGTGTCTATCCCAAAGCTTCGCATACGGATCTTACTGAGGAGTTGGCGAAGAGATGGGCACTTCAACCGGAACAGGTCTGGCTGAGTGGTGGGGCGGACGGTGCTATTGATTGTCTTTCCCGCGCAATGATTGCACCTGGCGACACAGTGCTCGTTCCCGATCCCGGGTTTGCATACTACGCCATGAGCGCTCGATATCTCCATGGGCAGGTCAAATCGTACCCGGTGGCTCGTGCGAAGGAATCGTTCCAGATCACACCGGAAAACATACTTACGGCTTACGACAACGACCGGATTATATTCGTCAATACGCCGCACAATCCGACGGGAGCCGAGATCGGCCTGGAGGGAATCCGAGAACTCGCGGAACGGACCGATGAGCAAACCCTGATTGTCGTCGATGAGGCCTACATGGAATTTTCGGATCGGGATACGGTGATACCGCTCATCGGGGAGCGAGAGGACGTGGCGATTCTACGGACCTTCTCAAAGGCGTATGGGCTGGCCGGGCTTCGAATTGGTTATGCGCTCGTCCCCGAATCCTGGGCGGACGTGTATGCGAAAATTCGCACACCGTTCGCTGCGGGAGAACTTGCATGCCGGGCAGCTCTCGCGGCGCTGGAGGATCGGCAGCACCTCGAGAAAACCCTGAAAATGGTGCAAAACGCTCGCCAGTTCCTGCATGATCAACTCGAAACACAAACCTGGCATAGCGGCGGAAATTTCGTCCTGGCCGGTGCCGAGGACGCCGAATCAATTACGATTCGTGCACAGGAAAAAGGAGTCATTATTCGAGATTGTACTTCGTTTGGCCTCCCGGATTGTATTCGGATCACCTGTGGAACGCAGGAAATGATGGAGAGGACGGTTGAGGTCTTGAACGACTTCCTTTGTAGTTGAATTTCGGAAGGGATAAAATAACCTCAAGTAAAGAACAGGTATTCTCAAAATGCGTTCACGAAGGTCGTCATTGACGCATTTTCCGCATCGTCTGATTATTTGAATTTTGATATCAAGGAGAACCACCATGAATTTCGGTGTTAGTACATGGGTCTGGGAGGCGGGTTTGACCACGGAAAAACTGGAAGCACTCCTTCCGAAAATTGAACGACTGGGGTTCGACCTGGTCGAAATACCGATCGCCGAAGTCGATTTGATTGATTACGACCGGACTTCTGAACTCCTGGAAGAACATGATCTCGGCGCGAGTGTCTGTGCTGTCATCGGGCCGGACCGGGACTTCATTGACCGGTCCAACGAAGAAAAGCGGAAAAATATCCGGAACTACTTGCGTGGTTGTATTGAAGCCGCCGAAACCGTTGGGGCTGATCGCGTTGCGGGTCCGATCTATTCGTCGGTCGGGCGACTCTGGCGTTCGACGGATGCGGAACGCGAACAGAACACGAAGCGGCTTGTCGGCGAACTCCGGGAACTCGCCGGATACGCCGGTGATCACGGGGTGACACTCTGTCTGGAACCGATCAACCGGTATGAAACCTCTTTCATCAATACCGTCCAGCAGGGCAAAGAAGTTGTGGAGCGAGTGGGGCATCCAAACTGCGGTATGCTGTTGGATACGTTTCATATGAACATCGAGGAAAAGCACGTTCCAGCCGCCATCCGAGACGCGGGGGAGCACATTCAACATTTTCACGCTTCCGGAAATGATCGAGGAACCCCCGGTTCCGGACATCTCCCCTGGCCGGAAATTGGTTCGGCGCTGAGAGATGTCGGATATGACGGAAAGGTGGTGATTGAATCATTCACGCCGCAGGTTGAAAGCATCGCCAAAGCTGCTTCAATTTGGCGCTCTTACGAACCAACTCAGGATGTAATTGCGGAAGACGGTCTGGCGACGCTCCAGCAACATTTTGCTTCGCCTTAATTTTTATGAATGAACGTAAACCACCGAAAACAAAAGCGGAAGCGCTTGAAGCGGCCTCATCACTGTCCCGCAAAGCGAACGAAGAGCGAGTCGACTGGTTTGAAACATTACCGGATCAATACCGTCTGGTGACCTCCACAACGAATCGTTCCTTCCAGACGGCGAATCCGTGGATCGAAATACTCTTTACCCTGTATCATCCCTCATGGGCTAAATCGGAAGAAGGAGGCCCCTTTCTTGTTCCCCTGTTGAACGATCTTATCAACAGCGGTATGCACAAAACACAGGCCCAGGACACACTTCTTTCTTTTCTGGAGCGGGACCCACTGATCGAGGGGTGGAAAGACTGGACGGACGTCAATTCATCGGAAGAAATCTATCTTCGATTGAGACTCCTCTCACGCCTGTCGGTTCTTCCGGAGGAGCTTATCCCATTTCTACAATTTTACTTCCGTTCTTCAAACTCGTTTCTCTACCAGGAAGCGGCGATTGCATTCGGTTGTCATCTTGCAGAATATAAGCAGCTTCAAACCCTTTACGAAGAGTATGCCCGTCAATGTGACGTGGACCCGAAAGGGCCCGTAACGCTCAACGGGAACCGGAGTCGCCGTCGAATTTTACTTGTGCTTGCCGCCGGCCGTGCTGGTGATACTCTCCCATTTGAACCTTCTTTTGATATACCGGTAACCGTGAATCTGGAAAAGGATTCGAAGACGTCCTTTTCCAATCGGTTCCCGGAAGTGTCGACCACACCGGAAGACGTCAGCGTGCTACTTCGATCCGTCGGTATAATTTATGATGCCGGCCGCCTGTCCAATCGGCTAAGTCGGATCATACCGGAGCTACTCCAGACCGTAGCTGAGGATTTGACGTACACCACCAATCGGAACCGGATGAAAAACTGGTGCCGATTGCTCTGTAGCTACTCGCAAAGGTCTCCCGCAGGCACCACTGATTCGGAGAAAGACGATATTATAGATTGCTGTGTTGGACTCTGGACTCATTTCCGGGATCGTGTTCGATCGCATCTTCAGAGTACTCGTTCGTTTACAAAACGGCTGGCAGACCTTTTTCTCCGGGATGAACTGGCAAAAGCACCCGCTCACATGTCGATTGAGGCACGAGAAAAACTGTTTAAAACGGATTTGATTGAATCGAACGGAACGGTTGCTCGTGACCGTGTCTTTGATCTTCTTCGTGTACTGACCTGGAACCTTCGCAATGAAAACAGTGGTTGTCCGGACCATCCGGATGCCTGGAATGCACTTCCGGATCCGATTGACCCGGATGGAGACCATCCCCTGGACATCGGCCTTGAAGCGTTAAGATCCGAATTGGATAGGACTCCATCGTCGTCCCTGCAGGATGAAGCCGTTTACCGCCAGAGAAAACTGCTCGAACGCATGATTCGACCAATCACTTCACGTTCCAGGTGGCGGGGACAAGACGTCACTGAACGTTCTGCCCGAGCATTTTTTTTGCTTGACTTCACGGAATC
>CAZSFH010000008.1:24566-28669 GCA_964606115.1 uncultured Planctomycetia bacterium
ACATTACTTGACGAGCGTCAGGTGCAGGAGTTGATACGTGACCACGGAACAGCTCTTACATCTCTACCGGTCACTTCTCGCGGGGGAGGCGGAATTCGTTCGGGAACCGTTCATGTTCTTCAAACACTATTGAACTGGGAAGAGGAATCGTTCGGTGGTGAGTTCCTGGACGCCCGATTTCTTCATCAAATCGAAGATCCCCGGGTTCTCTTAACACTGGTTCCGACCGCTTCCTCTCCACCGATGTTAAAGCCCCTCGCCGATGCGTTCGAGCATAAAATTCGCATGCTGATCAAAACGGATTACACCTTTGACCCGTATCGGTTTCTGCAGTACACAACCGTCCGGAACCCGTCCGGGTCGTTTTATGAACACCTGCTTCAGTTAACCGCACAGCGAACGTACGACCGAGGAGACCAGGAGCTCCACGTCTCCCGATGGATCCAACAGATCCATTCCGATGTCACACGAGCCCAGGAAATACGGAAAAACAATTTTCAGGGCCAGACCTCGAAGAAACTAAAGGAGCTTCTGAACGATTCGGTGAAAGAAAATGCCTCTTCGGGGGATTTTCAGCGTCACCAGCGCTCCCTCCGAAAAGAGATGAACAACCTGTTGACCGGTGAACAGCACGATCCTCGAGAGATGATTCAAAAGCTGACGGCCTGCATCGGGGATCCTTACAGCGGTGTGCCGAATGGTCCCCGAACTCTTCTATATATGCTATTCGTCCTGCACGGACAAGATAATTTGCTACTGCAATCCGGCGTTCCGATCTGGCGCGAGGGGACTGCACGAGATCTGGAAGCCCGGCTTGAAGAACCGATCAATCAGCTTCATCTGCTTCAACAACGCCTGCAGCAAAATTTGCTGGAGGAGGCCGAGCTTCTGGACGATGGGATCGCTGGTGGACGGGACGCACTGCACGAGATTTTAGAAGATCTTCTTGCACCGCTTCCCCTGGTTGAACAGGTAACCGTTGAATGGTTGATCCGCCGCCTTGATCAGCAACTGGAAAACTGGGGAAGTATCATCGGACGGATCCACGAAATATGGTTCGACGAATCCAAACAGAGGGCCCGGGTGGAACGAATGGAACAGCTATTCGATCTTATTTTGGACGAACTTCCTCCCGAAACCCAGTCTCCCTTTCTTGTACAATGCTGGCATGCACTGCGTTCTCCCTTTGATGATCATGGGGACGAAACGGTCTTTCACCAGGAGTCCACCGAAACGGAAACGATTGAGGATCCCTGGAGTGAACACGCCTCACTATTGAACAAAGGACTTGAGAAAATTAGGAATACAGTGGCGGGATCCAGAACCCGGGAAATCATGATTGAACTGTTTCGGGAAAGCTGGGAGGACCTGCTTCGAGAGGCGATGGAACGTGGGGAAGAGACTCGGGTACAGACCTGTCTTTCCTCCCCAGAGTACCAGCCTCTCCGAGAACATCCCGCATCCGTCGATGTACTGGATTCGGTTCAGACATGGTGGTTTGATCGGTATGCTTTCAACCGCGGACGATTCGGGTCAAATCAAACGGTACAGGAAGGGGGTAGGACCTCCTTTTTAACGAGGGTTATTTCGTTTATTACGCATTTTACTCCACTCTGGATTGCGCTCCTGCTGGGAGCTTTTTTTATGCTGGATTTCGGCAATGCCTGGACCACAATGGCCCGGTCCGGGGATATATCAGGAGTTGTTACCACTGCTCTAATCGGACTCGTGGCCACATACCTGTATCTTTTAAGTGATCTCCGTATAAAATCCCGTCCCGCTCCCGAAGACAACCCCATAATATTCTGGGTTCGTCGAAATCTTCGGCTTTTCGGTTTTCTTACCGTTTGTCTTGCCTGCACCTTTCTACTGGTGAGCCTGTTCTGGTTCCTATTATCCGGAACTGATGAAGTCGTGACCGGCCCAAATGCTATATGGCATATTGTCGTCTGGACCGGATTCACATTCTTTGTCGGGATCGTCTTCGGACTCGTTGCTCAGGAGACCGTGTGACGAAAAGGAGAACAGGAACGATTCCAAACATACCGCAGAACGTATGAAACTTGAAAGCAATATCATTCTTTTATAGAATATGGCTATCTCTACTGTCCAATCTTTCATCAGTCGTACATCTATAACCGTATGTCAGAATTATGACACGTGAAAAAACACATAAAGCGGCAGCCAAGCGGCTTAAGATCACGGCCAACGGAAAGGTGCTCCGAAAAAAAGGGGGAAAGAATCATCTGAACACCAAGAAATCCCAAAAAAGGAAACGCCAGCTTCGTAAGAAGGCCGTTCACGACGGAGAAAAAGCCAAGAAATGGAAAAAATTGCTACGTGCACTTTAGGAGGAACTTATGCCTCGATCAGCCAATCCAAAACCTGCTAAAAAACGTCGTAAAGAAGTTGTTAAAAACGCAAAAGGTTACTGGGGCGCCTCCGGAAAACTGTTCCGGATGGCAAAACAGTCCGTCCAGAAAGCACGTGAACACGCCTACCGAGATCGGAAGCGTAAGAAACGTGAATTCCGGCAGCTCTGGATCACCCGGATATCAGCGGCCTGTCGTCAGCGCGGCACAAAATACAATGAGTTTATTCACGGTCTGAAAGAAAATAACGTAGAACTCAACCGGAAACACCTCGCGGAAATTGCCGTACGGGATCCGGAGGCCTTTGACGAACTGATCGAGGTTGCCGGCGTCTGATCAACTCCTTCGTGATGTTGCAGTCCTCCTGACGTATCCTTCCGTTTCTTTTCTGTATGCACCGGGTATCCACCAGATCATTCTGCAATGGACTTTACGGATGAACTGAAACAACTTGAAGAAGAAGCATTTGATGCATTCGACGCCTGCCAGACGCTGGAAGATCTGAATGAAGCCCGCTCGGAGTTTCTCGGTCAGGATGGTCGTCTTCGATCTTTTTCCTCCCGTATCGGAGATCTCCCGGAAGAAAAACGTCCCGAAGCGGGGCAGACCATGAATCGAGTGAAAAACCGACTCCAGGAAGAGGTTCAGGCTCTCGAAGAAGAGCTGGAAGCGAGTACGTCCGGTGAAGATCGGAAAGCAGTAGATATTACGGAACCGGGGATCCGACCGACGATTGGATCCGGACATCCACTTTACGAAACCCTCGATCAAATCTGTAAGTTGTTCTCTCGACTCGGGTTCAGTACCCGGCGCGGACCGGAGGTGGAGACGGAATTTCATAATTTCGAGGCCCTGAACATTCCCCTGGACCATCCGGCCCGGGAGGCGTTTGATAACTATTACCTCGAAAACGGCGAGCATCTTCTTCGCAGTCACACCTCCCCGATGCAAATTCGGATTCTCAAGCATGGACCGCCCCCCGTGCGGACGGTGGTACCGGGGAAAGTTTACCGGCCGGACGAAATCGACGCGAGCCACCACCAGATGTTTCATCAGGTCGAAGGATTGCTCGTCGATGATGAAGTAACGATGGGGGATCTCAAGGGCACCTTAACGATCTTTTGCCGTACCTTTTTCGGCGAGAACATCGAGATGCGATTTCGTCCCTCCTACTTTCCGTTCACCGAGCCAAGCGCGGAAGTGGATATCTCCTGTTTTCGGTGCGGTGGGAATGGCTGTTCGCTATGTGGGGGCGACGGATGGCTGGAAGTGCTCGGCTGCGGGATGGTCCATCCACACGTGTTCGAGTCGGTGGACATCGATCCGGAGGAATGGGACGGATTTGCATTCGGTCTCGGCGTGGAGCGAATCGATATGCTCCGGCGAGGGATCGATGATATTCGGTTATACACGGAAAACAATCGGGCGTTCCTCGATCAATTTTGTTGAACATCGGTCGAATTCATGTACATCAACTACGACTGGCTTCTGGAATACTGTGACGCCGACCTCTCCGCGGAAGAAGCGGCGTCAAAATTAACACGAGCCGGCTTAAATGTGGAAGAGATTCATGAGTCGGAGGCCGGACACGCCGTACTTGACGTGGAAGTGACGGCCAATCGAAACGACTGCAACAGTTACCTGGGCATCGCCAGGGAATTCAGTGTGTTGACCGGGCGAGACCTTTCGCTTCCCTCTCTTGATGTTCCGGCCGAACGGACGGAGGAACTG